>CANQKJ010000056.1 GCA_947624465.1 uncultured Oscillospiraceae bacterium | reverse complement strand
AAATAGCATCAAAGTTTCGCTCCCCAGGTTGGCGGCTGTGCCAGCTTGGGGAGCGTTTTCTTTGATCATGTGTCTCACTTTTTGGGCTGCTGTGTGGGCCCTGCTTGTTTTATGCATGGTACTTTTTGCAACGGCCAAATGATTAGGGCCCCATCGTGGTTCCGACCAGACGGGAGGTGTCCCGTTTGACGTAAAAGAAACATTGAACTCCACCCCCAGCGTGTAGTCCCGGTAGACATACACCAAGTAGATGAACATTTTATCCGCATGACCCGAAAAAGTCTCCGAAAAGCATGCAGTTACAAAGTGTCACGGTATCTCCTCTCCTTTTGTGAGACCTTTAGGACTGCATATTCACATACCAATTGCATTTCACGACATCATTCCAATACCAAATGACTGCCTATAATCACTTTTCCCAACAAAACGTCAAACAGTACAGTTATAGGGACTGTTTTTGCCTGGTGGTACCTTATAATATTGGTACAGATATAGGGATATGGTGGTGATGGAATGCTGCTTAATGAGGCAATCAGCAAGAGAATGACGCAACTTTTGCAAGAAAAGGGCATGACGCAGTACCAACTTTATATAAATAGCGGGGTCCCAAAATCCACCATTGGAAATGTAGTTAACTGTTCATATAATTCCGTCAAATTGCGCGTCGTTCATGAGATGTGCCAAGGAATGGGCGTTAGTATCTGTGAATTCTTTCAATCACCGCTATTTGATGAAACTAATCTGGACCCATAATGATACATTGGCAATATTGAGTATAATATGGCTTTTACGAAACTTATTGAAGTTTTGTGAGAAGCAGAGAACATGAATAGAGTTTATATCATAGCTATATATTAATCTGTAGACTATGCAGTGGAGGATTATGTAGCATGGATGGAAATTCTATAGCAAGCTTGGTTAAGTCTACTTATAATTTCATTGCGGCATCTTATCAGGAAGCTTATTCTAAAGTTGATGCAACAGATCGTCAAGCCCATTGGATGACCTTCGCTAAAATGTGCAGTGGAAAAAAAGTTTTAGACATGGGATGTGGAAATGGAGACGGAACATTATTCCTGCTAGAAAAGGGGAGCATTCCAACGGCTATAGATTTTTCTCATGCGATGCTTGATTTAGCACACAGAAAATCAGAAAAAATCGAGTGGATTGAAGGAGATATTTCCAGTTGTCCGTTCCCTGACAATACCTTTTCTGGCATTGTCCTATCATATACAATTAATCATCTAACGGATGAAATGCTTGGTAGGGTCAAAAAGGAGATTGATAGGCTGTTGGGGGAGGGGGGGATTCTCCTACTCGTATTTCATGTAGGTTGCGGGGATGAAGTTATAGAAGATCCGGCAGATAGCAGTCTCAGAATTTATTATCATTATTTTACGAAGGAAGCATTGAACTGAACCCAAAAGATTAGACACAGGCGGATCGAAAACGCAATTCAAGCGGCTGTGAGGGCCTGCTGTCTGTGGATAGCAGAAGGAGACCATTGAATTTCTGTTTGCCATCATAGTTATTATAGCTATTCACCAAAACATGAAAACTTGCAGTCGAATTCGGAGGAAAGAAAAGGAAACGCTTGAAATTTGGACGATATATTGGTATGATAATTACTAATCTATTACAAATGAAGAGAGAGTGATTCTATGGATGTGACGCGAACCCAAGCAACCGTGGATATCATCCACGGTTATATCGCGTACAGTGGGATTGAGCAGGCTGTGATTGACACCCCTATCTTCAATCGCCTTCACCGGGTACTCCAGAACTCGCTGGTGTACCTGACCTTCCCTTCGAACAAGGCAAAGCGTTTTGAACACTCCCTGGGGACAATGCACTTGGCCGGGCAGTTCTTCTTCCATTGTATCTGCAACACAAAACCGGAGAATCTTTCCCGGTTTATCACGGAAGTCAACGAGCAGCTTGCATCCTGGAGCGAGAGCCTGGTGCGGAGTTCTGTTACTTACGTGAGCGGTGCGACACTTGCACAGTACAGCGGGAAGGATATTCTCCAGCTTCCTTGTCCCGCGTGCCGTTTATATGCCGAGAATATGCCAGCTGCCCTCGAGGAAAATCAGCGGCTGGCTTACTGCGTGGTTTTCCAGGCCATCCGTCTGGCGGGGCTACTGCATGACGTAGGCCATCTACCCTACAGCCACGTTCTGGAGCACGCCCTCCAAACCCTCTATCAGAGGGTGGAGCAAATCCACTCACAGAGGAACGAGGCCCACCAATTTTTTCTAGAGGTTATGAAGCCCTATTGCGGCTCCTCCGACCCAGAGATGGCAATCCACGAGTTGCTGGGACAGCGATTCGTGGAGAAGATATGTGAGGATATCACCCAGGAGCTTCCCAAGCAGGAAACGCCGGATTACCTCTTTCTCGCCGCTGTGCTGGAATTTACCAAGAGGATTCTCGCCTCAAGCGAGGCGGAAAACACCTTTTACAGCGATTTGCACCGTATCGTGGCCAGCACGCTGGACTGTGACCGCATGGACTACTGTTGTCGGGACGAATACTGCGCGGGGATCAGCAAGGAGCTGCCGCATTATGGGCGCATCTTCTCCTCGGTAGAGATTGTATACCGCAACCTGGATGATGGGAGCGGCCAGCAGCGGTGTTGCTTTGTCCCCTCAACCAAGGCGTTGCGGGAGATTGAGGACCTTTTGCGGCGCAGATGGAACATCTACTCCACCATCAACTTCCACCACCGTGTCCACAAGCATGAGATTCTGCTCCAGGAGGTCATTGCCGAGTTGGGACTGGAAGAAATGGAGTCGACGGGGAAGAAACCGAAGCAGTTGAGGGACGTTCTGCCGTTGCAGGTGAGCTCCATTTGGCAGCTGATCGATCAAATGAAGAAGGCGGCTCCGGTGGAGTACTTGGCCCTCCAGATGGATGACAGCTGGCTGGACACCCTGCTGAAGCACAAATTTTTTGAAAAATACAAGGGCAACTATCTCTCCTTTGCCCAGAACGAAAAAAACGTAATGTGGCACCGCTTGGATGAGCTGATTTCCATGAAAAAGCATTATTGCTCCCTAATCAAACGCTCAGGCCGCTTCGGCGAATTCGACGGCTATCTCTACATTTTTTTGGTTGAGAACGGCGGGAAGGATTTCCTCGATTTTCTCGGCATCTCCAAAGACCGCTCTCATGGGGAATATGTAAAGATGTTCGGCGCATATGTTTTTAACCGGGCAGCAAACATGATTACCCCGGATAAAGATTTGCGGGCGGAATTCTTTTCCGTCCTCAATCGGGCGGCGCAGGAGCTCATCTCCTCCTCGGGAGACTCCTTCCGCATTATGGACTGCTTCCTGGCCGATTGCTCCTTCAGCATGGGTATCAGTCAGACCGAAGCGCTCACCATCTCATCATCCCCCAAGCAGGAGGACAGGCCCTTTGTGAGCTACTCTGCTCTCTATGACACCTTGGTCAACGAGCGGGATCTTCTCCCCAGCGTACACATCTATTACCTCCCACAGTACAATACCGAGCATTCTAAATACTGGGAGGTGGATGAAACTGCTTTCTTGTGTGCTATAGCCGAAGAGACAGGCAAGGTGATTATGGATAGGTTCAGGCAGCAGAACAAGAAACCGGCTCAGGTAAAGCCTTCCCAAAAGATGGCCTCTGCGGAGAAAGAAACGAAGGCGGAGACAGATGCGGCCCTGGAGTCTGAGAAGAGGCCCGCCGCAGAGAAGAGTGCTGCGGCCCAGCCTGCGAGAGGAACAAAAGCGCCGGTGAAGCATAGAATGAAGGGAGAAAAAGGGCCTGAAAACCCTTGAGTTCCCACAGGAATCGTGGTATACTAATCAATACCCTCTCACAGAGCGGGGGGAACACCTCAGGATTCCCCAATATGAAACGGAAAGGTGAATCATTATGAAAAGTAGAGACGGACTGACGCTGCGCACGATTATCCGCCAAACCATTCTGAGCATGGATCGCCCCTTCAGTTTGTCAGACTTGTTCCGCCGCCTGGAAGATGAGCACCAGATTACCAACCACCGGCTTATCATGACCATTCTGGAGGAGTTGTGCGAGAGCGGCGTCATTGAGTATGCGGATATTGATGACCTCTGGAGATACCGGGTCGTCAGCCGTTTGCCCGCCTATATCTGACCCCGGATTGGCACAGAGCGGCGTCATACGCCGCAGAAAGCCCTCAACTGACTGAAATAACACGACAAAGTAGCAAGGCACACCCCGCCATAATATGCTCCCTCCATAAAAGACAGCGAAACGAAACTGCCTTTTATGGGGGGAGCTTTTATACCAAGAAAACTTAGTCCTGAATTAAAGTGAAAAGCCATGGAAAACATCTGTTTGGGGCAGACGGCGAATGGATGCCTACAGGAAACTCTTGATACACCCAAGGGTGTAGCCACAAAATACTGTGGGGTAATTCTTGCCCGTCTTTTCTTCTGTAATTTTTGCTCCAAAACGCCGTTTATCCCCGTTTGGAACCCAGCCAGAGCCTTGAAAACCGGGCATTTCCCGGGGAAGTCATCCCCGAAGTGACCCCCGCACCGAAAAAGTGACCCCCGCCGTGAAAACCAACAAAGCCCTTGAAGCGACCCGCATTGCGGGGCGCTGTGAACTGCGCGAGGGGGCAACAGACCCCCGCGCTTTAACCCGCACCTCTTTCGCCTCCTCTGCACTGCTCTCATTTGGTGAAAACGCCGGAGGAAATCGTGGCGCAAACAGCCCTTGAAAAGCGGGTGAGTTTCGGGGGCGAATCGCTGGGATGGGCACGGATGCCACCCCACCGGCAGGCGGGCCTCAAATCGGCTCACGTGGGCAAACAGGGGGTGAAGCGGATGGGGGCCGGCCCTGCACTTTTTTATCGACGGCTGATTGCCTGGTCGCGCCGGCGCTTTACACAGACTTTACAAAACCATGATAACAGATTTGACCTTGCTTTGATACTCTGTCCATGCAGCAAAACGGAGGGGGAGACCAGCATGGACATCTTCGACGCATTGACACTGATCGGCGGCCTGAGCCTGTTCCTGTTCGGTATGAACGTGATGGGCCAGGCCCTGGAGCGCCGGGCCGGCGACAGCCTCCGCGCTCTGCTGGGGAAGCTGACCACCAACAAGCTGGCCGGGCTGTTGACCGGCCTGGGCGTCACGGCGGTGATTCAGAGCTCGTCGGCGACCACGGTGATGGTGGTCGGCTTTGTCAACTCGGGCTTGATGACGCTGAAACAGGCCATCAACGTGATCATGGGGGCCAACATCGGCACCACCGTCACCGCCTGGATCTTGAGTCTGGCCGGCATCGACAGCGGCAATCTCTTTGTGAACCTGTTGAAGCCCTCCTCTTTCACGCCGGTGCTGGCGCTGGTGGGGATCGTCTTCTATATGTTCTGCCGGAACGACAGGAAGAAGGACACCGGCATGATTCTGCTGGGCTTCGCCACGCTGATGACCGGCATGGAGGCCATGTCCGGCGCGGTGTCCGGCCTCCGGGACGTTCCCGCCTTCCAGCAGATGTTCCTCATGTTCAGAAACCCCGTGCTGGGGGTGCTGGCCGGCGCGGTGCTCACCGCCATCATCCAGTCCAGCTCCGCGTCGGTGGGCATTTTACAGGCCCTGGCGGTGACGGGGCAGGTATCCTACGGGGCGGCGGTGCCCATCATCATGGGGCAGAATATCGGCACCTGCGTCACGGCGCTGCTCTCCTCCGTGGGCGCCAACAAGAACGCCAAGCGGGCCGCCATGGTCCATCTGTCCTTCAACGTGATTGGCGTGGCCGTGTGGCTCACTGTGTTCTGCGCGGCCAGAACCTTGTTCCCCATCCCGCTGCTGGATCAGTCCGCCTCCCTGTTCGGCATCGCGGTGGTCCACTCGGTGTTCAACGTGCTCTGCACGCTGCTGATGCTGCCCCTGTCCGGTTTTTTGGAGGCGCTGGTGTGCAGCCTCATCCCCGACGCCAGACGGCCCGAGTCCGTGCCCGAGCTGGACGAGCGTCTGCTGGCCACCCCATCCATCGCCCTGGAGCGGTGTCGGGCGGTGGCGGCGGATATGGCGGAGGACGCGGTGTCCGCCCTGAAGGGCGCGGTCCGGGCGGTCCACGGGTATTCGCCGGAGCTGGCGGCCTCCGTCCGGGCCAGAGAGGAGGAGACCGACCGCTACGAGGATCTCCTGGGCACCTATCTGGTCAAGCTCAGCGCCCGTCAGATCGGTGAGGACGACAGCGCCGAGGCCGCCAAGCTGCTGAAAATGATCGGGGATTTCGAGCGTATCGCGGACCACGCGGTGAACATCCTGGAGTCTGTGGAGGAGATGCGAGGCCGGGGGCTGAGCTTCTCCGCCAGCGCGGAGCGGGAACTGTCTGTCCTCACATCGGCGGTGGGCGAGATACTGGACCTCTCCCTGGCCGCCTTCCTCCGCGACGATCTGGAGGCCGCCGCCAGGGTGGAGCCGCTGGAACAGGTCATCGACCGGCTGAAAGAGCAGATGCGGACCAGCCACATCCTCCGCCTGCAGCGGGGGGACTGCTCCATCGAGGGGGGCTTTGCCCTGGTGGATATGCTCACTGATTTGGAGCGCACCTCCGACCACTGCTCCAACATCGCCGGGTGTGTGCTGGAGACGGCGCGGCACCGGCTGGACCTCCACGAGTCTCTCCGGGAGGTCAGGAACGACAGCGAGGAATTCCGGCAGCGGTACCGGGGATACAGAGAAAAATACGCCCTGGCGGGCGGTACGGCGGAATAGTATGACCGTCCGCAGAGCAGAAGAGCTTGCCACGGGGCAGAAAAAAGACTACACTATCGGCAGAAGAGAGGAGGCGCTCGCCGTGATCTACTGCGTGGAGGACGACAACGGCATCCGGGACCTGATGATATACGCCCTGAACGCCGCTGGCTTTGAGGCCCGTGGTTTTGCCGACGGCCCGGCCTTTTGGGAGGGCCTGCGGGAGGCCACGCCGGAGCTGGTCCTGCTGGACATCATGCTCCCCGGCGAGGACGGCATCAGCATCCTGAAACGGCTGCGCGCCGCCGGGAACGGTGTGCCCGTCATCATGGCCACCGCCAAGGGCGCCGAGTACGACAAGGTCATCGGTCTGGACCTGGGGGCGGACGACTACCTGGCCAAGCCCTTCGGCATGATGGAGATGGTATCCCGAGTCCGGGCGGTGCTGCGGCGCTCCCGCCCCGCCGAGCCAAGCGAGATCATCGCCCTGGGCGGCCTGGAGATGGACACCGCCCGCCATACGGTGACGGCGGGGGGAGAGCGGGTGGAGTTGACCTTCAAGGAATATGAGCTGCTGCGCAAATTCATGGAGAACCCTGGCCGGGTGTTCACCAGGGACCAGCTGCTCAGCAGCGTATGGGGGACGGAGTACGCCGGCGAGACCCGCACGGTGGACGTCCACATCGGCACCCTGCGCACCAAGCTGGGCCTCTTCGGGGATGCCATCGAAACTGTGCGGGGCGTGGGCTATCGGATGGAGGGAGACAAATGACCAAACGCATTTTCCGGTCCATCTGTCTGGCGGCCATCGGGGTGTTCCTGGCGTCGGTGGCGCTGTTCCTCTGGGTGCTGTACGACTACTTCGGGAATGTACAGATGGGCCAGCTGCGGACCGAGACGGAGCTGGCCGCCCACGGCGTGGAGTACGCGGGAGCGGCCTTTTTCCCCGGCCTTGGGGCAAAGGGCTACCGCATCACCTGGATCGGCGCGGACGGCCAGGTGCTTTACGACAGCCAGACAAACTCCGACGAAATGGAGAACCACCTGGAGCGGGAGGAGATCCGAGAGGCTCTGGAGACCGGCTCCGGCGAGAGCGCCCGGTATTCCGCCACCCTGATGGAGCGCACCCTGTACTGCGCCCGGCGGCTCACCGATGGCACCGTGATCCGGCTGTCCGTGGCCCAGAACACCATGCTGACCTTGCTGCTGGGGATGTCCCAGCCCCTGGTGATCATCGCCGTCATTGCGGTGATCCTCTCCGCTCTGCTGGCTTACCGGCTGGCCAGACACATCACCGCCCCTCTGAACCGGCTGGACCTGGACGAGCCCCTGAAAAACGGGGAGTATGACGAGCTGTCCCCGCTGCTCCACCGGCTGGACGCCCAGCAGAGGCAGATTAGACGGCAGCAGGAGGAGCTGGCGGAGCGGTTCGAGAGCGTGACCGAGAAGGAGCGCGCCGCCCAGATGCGGCGGGAGTTCACCGCCAACGTATCCCACGAGCTGAAAACGCCTCTGCACACCATCGCCGGCTGCGCGGAGCTGCTGGAGAACGGCATGGTGAAGGAGGAGGACAAGGGCCGCTTTTACACCCAGATCCACAATAAGGCCCAGCGCATGATCCGCCTGGTGGAGGACATTATCCACCTCTCCCACCTGGACGAGGGGGCCGCGGACATGAAGCGGGAGGACGTGGACCTGTACGCCCTGGCGGAGGAGGCGGTGAGGTCCCTCGCCGGCGCGGCGGAGGCCGCCGGGGTCGCCGTCACGCTGGAGGGCGGTCCCGCCGTGCTGAACGGCGTTCCCCAGCTATTGGAGAGCATCATCCACAATCTCTGTGACAACGCCATCAAGTATAACAGACGCGGCGGCACGGTGGCCGTCCGGGTGGAGGACGGCGGGGAGGCAGTGCGGCTCACCGTGGCCGACACGGGCATCGGCATCCCGGCGGAGGCACAGGAGCGCATCTTCGAGCGGTTTTACCGGGTGGACAAGAGCCGGTCCAAGGAGCTGGGCGGCACGGGGCTGGGGCTGTCCATCGTCAAGCACGCCGCACGGCTCCACGGCGCGGAGATCGAACTGCGGAGCGAGGAGAACGTGGGGACGACCATCACCGTCACGTTTCCGAAGAGCAGAGGGGAGTATCAGTCTCGGGAAGTTTAACTTCACATTTCCCTCGTAGTGTGCTATAATAATCGTGCTATGAGGGAGGTAGAGACGATGGCTGTGGTTCGATTTTCCCTGGGCGATATGCTGTTTGAGTATGATGAGGAGAAAAACCGAAAAAATATCGAAAAACATGGGATCTCCTTTGTGACTGCGGCCAGAATCTTTTTCGACTATGATCGGATCGAAATGTTCGATGAGGAGCATAGCCAGGAGGAGGATCGGTACAATACGATAGGGGATACCTCAGCCGGGAATTTGACTGTCATTGGCAATCTGGGCGGTTTTTCAGACGGGTTGAACGATATTTTGTTTGTGGTATATACGGAGCGCGAAACAGTATCCAGAGAAGGAGCGGCTGTAGAGGTCACGAGACTGATTTCAGCCCGGTTGGCGACGAGCTTTGAAAGGGGGCTCTATTATGGCAAGTACAACTGATTTTTCCTATGAGACACAGCGGGAGTTGGCCTTTACGGAAGAAGAGCGAGAGGAACTGAAGCGGGCCAGGACTATGCCTATCAGCTTTGATGAAGACTGCCCGGAAACTACCCCGGAGCGGGCGTTGCGTTTCCGCAGGGTCAATCCTGCCCGACGGACGGCGCAGTAGTGCCCAAAGCATCAAAAAAGCATCAAAAGCAGAGGGCTGAAAATGCTGAAACCCCACAACTGCCCGAACCGAGCGGGAAGTTCCCCGTCGCAGGAATTTTCCAACAGCCACTCCAAAACTGAGTGCCGAGGGTTCGAATCCTTCTGCCCCTGCCACTGGAACCCCCGGAGTTCTAAGGCTCCGGGGGTTTTTTATATCCGTTTGACCCTTACGCTGACCCTTATGAAATATTTTACAGCCCCTCAATGTACTTCTGCATACGGTTCGCGCTGTCCTCTTTCATGCGCTCCGAGACGTGTCCGTAGACATCCAGCGTGAAGGACGCTGTGGCGTGCCCCAGGTTGCCCTGCACCGTCTTCACGTCGTCGCCGTTCTGCAGGGACAGGACTGCATAGGTATGCCGGAGGTCATGCACTCTGGCGTCAGGCACGCCGACCTGTGCGGCAAATTCCTTGAAGTGGTCGTAAGTGGTCCGGGGGCAGAGATGGGTCCCCATGGCGGTGGTGAACACAAAGGCGGTCTGGCGCTCCTGTTCGTTCTTCCAGCCCTTCCACTCCCAGCCGGCTTTCAGGCGTTCCTCCGTCTGTTTCTGCCGCCAGGCTTTCAGCACATCGAGCACATATGGAGCGGGGACAATGACGCGGGTGCGATCATTTTTCAGAGA
>CANQKJ010000055.1 GCA_947624465.1 uncultured Oscillospiraceae bacterium | reverse complement strand
CCCCCACCTGGGAAAAGCCCTCCCGGAGCCGGTCCACGTAGTCTGCCCAGCCTGGGCCGAACACCTCCATGGACTTGTCCGGCGTGCCCAGGGACAGGTGGGTGTCGCCGATCGCGTACAGTGCCATACGATCACCTCACAGATCCGCAGAGTTACGGCAGGAACGCCTGAACAGGGGCCTCCATGTCCTTCTTCTCCACCACAGCGGTGAACCGGGGCCGCCGGCCCTTCAGCTGGCTCAGAGAGGCCGGAGCCGCCACGCCGGTGAACCCGGACAGCTGATCCAGCCCGTCCAGCCCCGCCTTGCGCTCCTGCACGCCCAGGGCCTCCAGCACGCTGTCGCAGAACTTGAAGGGGCTGGCGGTGGACACCACCACGGCGGGGGCGTCGTCCCCGGTGTCGGCCCGGTACTGGTCCAGCACGTGGAAGGCCACGGCGGTGTGGGGGTCGATGAGATACTTACGCTCCTCCCACAGCTTCGCGATGGTGGCCCTGGTCTGGTCCTCGTCGGTATAGCCGGCGTAAAAGAGCTTCTGCATCTTGTCCCGGATGAAGGGCTCCACCCGATAGCTGCCGAACTCACTGAGCTGGTTCATGTAGTCCCGCACCAGCTTGTCGTCCCGGCCGGACAGCTCGAAGAGCATCCGCTCCAGATTGCTGGAGATGAGGATATCCATGGAGGGAGAGATGGTGTTGTAGAAGGTGCGGTTGCGGTCGTACACGCCGGTATTGATGAAATCGGTGAGTATGTTGTTGGAGTTGGAGGCGCAGATCAGCTTCTTGATGGGCACCCCCATGCACTTGGCGTAGTAGCCCGCCAGGATGTTGCCGAAGTTTCCGGTGGGCACACAGAAGTTGACCTCCTGGCCGGGGGCGGCGGCCCCGGTCTTCAGCAGGTCGCAGTAGGCGGAGGCGTAGTACACGATCTGGGGCAGCACCCGGCCCCAGTTGATGGAGTTGGCGGAGGACAAAAACCAGCCCCGCTCCGCCAGGTCCGCCGCCAGCCGCTCATCCGCGAACAGCTTTTTCACGCCGGTCTGCGCGTCGTCGAAATTGCCCACCACGGCGCAGACCCCAACGTTGCCGCCCTCCTGGGTGACCATCTGGAGTTCCTGGATCTCAGACACGCCGTCCTTGGGGTAGAACACCAGGATCCTGGTCCTGTCCACGTCCCGGAAGCCCTCCAGAGCGGCCTTGCCCGTGTCGCCGGAGGTGGCCACCAGGATGCAGGCGGACTTCCTCTCGTCGCTCTTGCTCAGGGAGGCGGACAGCAGATGGGGGAGCAGCTGCAGGGCCATGTCCTTGAAGGCGCAGGTAGGGCCGTGCCACAGCTCCAGGCAGTAGGTGCCGTCGTCCAGCCGGGTCACGGGGGCCACGTCGGGGTGGCTGAACTTGCCGCCGCCATAGGCGGAGGCGGCGTAGCTGGTCAGCTCCGAGCTGGAGAAGCCCTCCAGAAAGCTGTTGAGGGTATATACCACCCGCTGCCGGTAAGACATATCCTTCATGGTCTCCATGGCCCTTGCGGGCAGGCGGGGGATCACCGCCGGGGTCATGAGGCCGCCGTCGGGGGCCAGCCCCTTGACGATGGCCTGGGCGGGGGTCATCCGCAGTTCCTTGTTCCGTGTGCTCAGATAGTTCATCGCGCGGTCACCACTCTCATCAGATTGTTGTAAAAAATATCCTGTACAAGGGTCTCTGGGTACCCATGACACAGCAGATGCTCGTAGAGTCTGGGCAGCGCGTCGATGGCGGGCAGCGCCGCGATGGTGTCGCACCCGTCCCAGTCGCCCCCAAGAGCGGCGGTATGCTCACCGCCCAAGGCCAGGATATGATCCAGGTGGGCCCGGACCGCGTCCAGGTCCAGGGAGCCGCCCACGAACTCCGTATAGAAGTTGAGGCCGATGGCGCCCTGATTTTTTATTATCGCAGTTATTTGCCCGTCCGTCAAGTTCCTTGTGTGGTCCCAGACAAATTTTGCGTTGGAATGGCTGGCGAGGACAGGCCCCGCAGCCTGCTCCACCACGTCCCAAAACCCCGGCTCGGACAGATGGGACACATCGGGCAGGATGTGCAGCTCCTCCATCCGGGCCACAAACTGCTTCCCCAGCGGGGTCAGCCCCCGCTCCGGGTGGTCGCTGTGGGAGCCGCTGAGGGCGTTGGCGTGGTTCCAGGTCAGGTTGACGGCCGCCACGCCGGCCTCCGCCGCCTGATCCAGCCGCGCGGGGTCGCAGCCCAGCAGCTCCGCCCCCTCCACCGACAGGAAGGCCGCCGCTTTGCCCTGGGCGTGGGCGCTTTTCACGTCCTCCGCCGTCCGGCACTGGACGATCCGGTCCCTGTTTTGGGCCATCTGCTCCTGAAAGCATTTCAGCAGCGCCCGGTACTGCTCCTCCACGCCCTCCCCCGTGGAGAACAGGGCGAAAAGCTGGCAGTAGCGGTCAAAGGCCCGCTCCGTTTTCTCCAGCGAGACCATGCCGCCGTTGTGATACAGGCCCTCTTTCTCTCTCAAACACCGCAAAATGGTGTCACAGTGGGCGTCGAATACCGATATTTTTCCCATCCGAATCCCCTCCTAAAAGGCGTTCTGCCAGTAGCGTATGACGGGATCGGCGGTTTGGGCCCCGTCGGGGGCGTAGACCTCCACCACGTCGAACCGGGGCTGAAGGGCCGTGGGGTGCCCGGTGAGATACCACTCCGCCGTGGCCTTCAGCTTCCGCTGCTTGTCCTTTGTGACGAACTCCCTGGCCTCCGCGAAGCGGGCCGTCCTGCGGAGTTTGACCTCCACAAAGAGGATGTACTCTTTGCCCGCGGCGATCAGGTCGATCTCCCCGAAGCGGCTGCGGAAATTCCGCTCCAGGATGGTCCAGTGGTTCTTCTCCAGAGCGTCTGCCACCAGCCGCTCCCCGTAATTGCCCTTCACCTTGGCCTGGGCGCCGCCGATTTCTCGTTTTTCCTCGCTCATAGGTTTTTCAGAAAGGTTTGCCGGTGGATGGGACAGGGCCCGTACTGCCGCAGCCGCTCATAGTGGAGCGCGGTTCCGTAACCCTTATGCCGCTCAAAGCCGTACTGAGGATAGAGCGCGGCCATCTTCAGCATATAGCGGTCCCGGCTGACCTTGGCCAGCACCGACGCCGCCGCGATAGAGGCTGACAGGGAATCTCCCTTTACAATACACTCATGGGGCGTGGTGATGGCGCACCTGCTGCCGTGATCCCGGTTGCCGTCGATGAGGGCGTACTCCGCCCTTGGCTCCAGGCCGTCCATGGCCAGCTGCATGGCCCTCATCCGGGCGTTGAGGATGTCGATCTCGTCGATCTCCTCCGCCTCCACGAAGGCCACCGACCAGGCCAGGGCCCGCTCCCGGATCAGGGGGAACAGCGCCTCCCGCTTTTTCTCCGTCAGCTTTTTGGAGTCGTTGAGGCCGGGCAGGTCCGCCCCCTCCGGCAGGATGACGGCGGCGGCGTACACCCGCCCCGCCAGGGGGCCGGCCCCCGCCTCGTCGCAGCCGCAGACCGGGGAACGGCCCGCCCGGGCGGCCTCCCGCTCGTAGCGCCAAAGGTCCATCGTGTTCATCCCTCCGGCGCCTCCAGTGTAAAGCGTCCCAGCTTGCCGGAGCGGAACTCGTCCAGCAGCACCCTGGCCATCCGCTCGGTGTCGGCCTCGCCCCCGGAGATCTTCATCCCCCGGCGGACGGCGGCCCCCTCCAGCAGACGGTAGCCCCAGGCCACATCGTTCTCCCCGTCCTCCCGGGCGGGCAGCTCCTTCAGCTTGTAGCCCTCCAGCAAAGCCTGGGGATAGCGGTCCCCCAGCAGGGCCATCAGATGGCAGCCCAGCGTTTCCGTGTCCATGATCTCGTCCTTCACCGCGCCGGTGAAAGCCAGGTGAAGGCCGGTGGTCTCGTCCTCGAACCTGGGCCAGAGGATGCCGGGGGTGTCCAGCAGCTCCAGGCCGCTGTCGACGGTCACCCACTGCCTGCCCCTGGTGACGCCGGGCCGGCCCCCGGTGACGGCGGACTTCCGGCGGGCCGCCTTGTTGATGAAGGTGGATTTGCCCACGTTGGGTATCCCCGCCACCATGACGCGGATGGGCCGGCCCACCTGGCCCTTGGCCCTCCAGGCCTCGATCCTGTCCTTCAATACGGCGCGGACGGCGGCGGGGAACTGGCCCACCCCTCTGCCCTGCCTCGCGTCGGTCTCCAGCACGCCTAAGCCCCGCTCCCTGTATCGGGCGATCCACCTGGCGGTCATGGCCGGGTCGGCCTGGTCCACCCGGTTGAAGATCATGAGCCGGGACTTGCTCCCCGCCAGGCTGTCGATGTCCGGGTTCCGGCTGGAGACGGGGATGCGGGCGTCCACCACCTCGCACAGCAGGTCCACCAGCTTCAGATCCTCCTCCATTTTCCGGCGGGTCCTGGTCATGTGACCGGGATACCACTGCACGTTCACGGGCGGACGCCTCCTTTCTCTCCGGGTATTATAACACTGTATCTCTCAAAAAAACAGCCGCAAAACGCACAAAAGGAGCGGAAAATCCGCTCCTCCTGTGTTGAACGCTGTTTTACAGGTCTTCCTTGACCTTGGCGGCCTTGCCCACGCGGTCCCGCAGGTAATACAGCTTGGCCCGGCGGACCTTGCCCTTGCGGACGGTCTCCACCTTCTCGATGGTGGGGGCGTGCAGGGGGAACACCTTTTCCACGCCGACGCCGTAGCTGATGCGGCGGACGGTGAAGCTCTCCTCCACGCCGCCGTGCTTCTTGGCGATGACGGTGCCCTCAAACACCTGGATACGCTCGCGGCTGCCTTCCTTCACGCGGATGTGCACCCGGACGGTGTCGCCCACGTTGACCTCGGGCGCCTCATCCTTGGTGTACTTGTCGCTGAACTGCTGCAACAGATTCATGGTCTTTTCCTCCTAATATCAGGCGTTCATGCGTCCGTGCCCTGTGGCCGCGCAGAGGACCGCCCTTACTCAGACTGGGGTAGTATACCATAACAAAGTCGGGATTGCAAGCACTTTTTTCCGAAAGCCATCGTTTTTTCGCCTATGGACGCGGTCCTAATTTGCCCGAAAGGTCCTGGCCAGCAGCCACAGGGCGGTGAGCAGCAGGGTCACGTTGGCGAATTTGGCCGCGGCCACCGCCCCCATCCCCACCAGGACCCCCACCACGCATCCCGCCGCCGCGGTAGTGATGCGCTCCGCCCAGTCCGGGTCCAGCGAGCCGGCCGCCATATCATAGAGCGCCCGCCCGCCGTCCAAGGGCCGCACCGGGAGCAGATTGAAAGCGCCCACCCCCAGGCTCAGGGCCGCCGGCAGATACCATCTCATCGCCAGGGCAAAGGCCCCCGCAGCCAGATTGACCGCCGGCCCCGCCAGGGCCACCATGCTGTCCCGGCTGTAAGACAGAGGCCGAAGATAGTCGAAGGTGAGCTCCGCCCCCACGGCGCTCAGGACGAGGCGCTCCACCCTGCCCCCGCACAGGCGGGCGGCGGTCACATGGCCCAGCTCGTGGAGCAGACAGGCCAGCGCCCCCCAGGGCAGCAGCCCCACCCCCTCGGCCAGCCAGAACAGGGCCCCCATCAGCAGCAGAAAGCCGGGGGTGACCTCCAATCCGGGGCGCTCAGTAGTCCACATAGTAGATGGGGTCCAGCCGGATATTGTCCTTCAAAATGGTCAGGTGGAGGTGAGGCCCGGTGGCGTTTCCCGTGTGGCCCACCAGGGCCACCGTCTCCCCGCAGGAGACCGCCTGCCCCTTGGACACCAGCAGCTTGGAGCAGTGGGCGTAAAAGGTGGCGACGTTGTTGGCATGGTCGATGCAGAGATACTTGCCGAACTCGTCGCTCTCGCCGATATAGCGGACAGTGCCGTCGGCAAAGGCGCCAATCTCCGCCCCCTCCCTGGCGCCGATGTCCAGGGCCAGGTGGAACTCGTTGACGCCGTTGACCGGGCTGTCCCGGTATCCGAAATAGGAGGTGATGGACCCCTCCACCGGGTTCACCGTCTTCTCCAGGCCCAGCTCATAGTGCTCAAAGCTCACGTTGGAGGGCAGCTTGCGGCCCTGATCGTCGGTACTCTGCGCCACAGCCGTCACCACCGCGGGCGACGGGGTGGGTTCCGGGGTGGGCGCGGGGGTCTCCGTGGGAACAGGCGCCGTCGCCGCCGGAGGCTCGCTGGCCGTAGGAGCAGGGTCTGGCTCCCCCGCCCCGCCGCGCGCCAGCGCGCCGTGTTCCGCCAGCCAGTCCAGCCCCATGTGGGAGGTCTGGCTCAGGGGCACCACCTGCACCCCGTCCGGCTCGGGCGCGGGTTCAGGCTCCTCCGGGCTGCCGCCGAACACGGTGACGCAGAGCCGCTGGAGGGCGTCCCGCATCGGCTCCCCCTCCGACACCGACTGGCCGAACCGCTGGAAGGCCCCCTGGAAATCCACGTCGGAGGTGAGGGCGTTCCGCCAGGCCTCCACCTGGCCGGGAAAGATCCCCCGCCCGAAATAGACCAACAGAAACAGCCCCAGGCTCACCGCCAGGCGGAGCAGACGGCGCCCGTCCCGGCCGTCCCCGTTCCCTCCCCGCGCCGGGGCGCGCTTGCGTTTGGGGGCAGGCCGACGGCCCTTCCTCCGGACCTGATCGCGGGAAGTCTCCACGCCCATCCCCTCCTTGTCCGAATATCCACTCCAAAGGTATGTGGCGGGACGTGGAATTATGCGCCGGGCCTTGACGCTGGGGCCTTCCTCTGCTAAAATAGAACAAAAGTACGGTTTGGGAGGAAACGCCATGAATATCCTGGTCATCGACGCGCAGGGCGGCGGCATGGGCCGCCAGCTGGTATCTGCCCTCAAGCAGGCGGCGCCGGAGGCCGCCGTCATCGCCGTGGGGACCAACAGCGCCGCCACCTCCGCCATGCTGAAGGCGGGGGCGGACAGGGCCGCCACCGGGGAGAACGCCGTGGTGGTCAACGCCCGCCGGGCGGACGTCATCACCGGCCCCATCGGCATCGTGGTGGCCGACGCCCTTCTGGGCGAGATCACCCCCGCCATGGCCGCCGCCGTGGGCAGCAGCGGCGCGGTGCGGGTGCTGGTGCCCGTGAGCCACTGCGCCACCGTGGTGGCCGGAGTGCCCGACCTGCCCCTGTCTTCCCTCATCCAGAGCGCGGTGGAGCGCATCGCCGCCATTGTCCGTGGCTGAGATGACCGGACAGGAGTACGAGGAGCGGTGCGCCCGTATGCTCCGGCGGTGCGGCTTCGACCGCGTGACCCTCACCCGTGGCAGCGGCGACCAGGGGGTGGATATCCTGGCCCGCCGCAAAGGGGCGCGGTATGCCATCCAGTGCAAGCACTACGCCCGCCCCGTGGGCAATAAGGCCGTGCAGGAGGCCTTTGCCGGGGCCGCCCACTACGGCTGCGACTACGCGGCGGTGCTCACCAACAGCACCTTCACCCCCGCGGCGGAGGAGCTGGCGGACAGCACCGGGGTCCTCCTCTGGCCGGGGAACGACCTGCCCTATCCCCCCTGCCGCTCCCTGCCCATCCGCTGGATGGGCGTCCTCATCGCCCTGGCCGCCGCCGTGGCGCTGGCGGGGCTGAACTGGTTCGGGCCCCGGCCCTCCCCCCTCCAGGACGGCTGTCTGGCCGCCCTGATCGCGGGCGGGCTGTGCAGCGCCCTGGAGTTCGGCCTGTTCGGGATGGACCTGGCCGCCTGCGGCTGCTGGGTGACGGCGGTGTGCCTCGCCCTGGCCGACCCGCCCCTTCTCTTCGGCCTGCCGCCCCGGGCGGGGCTGTGGCTGCTGCTGCCGCTGGCCGCCAGCGCCCTCCGCGCCCTGCGGCTGATCCTGCTCTATCTGGCGGGCGGCCGGTCGGAGCCGGAGGACGAGTCCCCTGCGGAAGACGAATGAAAAGAGCCTGTCCCCTCGGACAGGCTCTTCATTCATGTCTTTTTGTTTTCAGCTCAGCAGGAGCTTGTCGTCCGCCTCATCGGAGCCGGTGGCCTGGCCGAATTTGGCCAGCAGGTCCTCCACGGTGAGCCTTTTCTTGTCCTCGCCGGAGATATCCAGCGCGATCTGCCCCTCGTACATCATGATGAGCCGGTTGCCGTGGACGATGGCGTCCTTCATGTTGTGGGTGATCATCAGAGTGGTGAGCTTATCCTTGTTCACGATGCGCTCGGTGGCGTCCAGCACCTTGGCGGCCGTCTTGGGGTCCAGGGCGGCGGTGTGCTCGTCCAGCAGGAGCAGATCGGGCCGGCGCAGGGTGGCCATCAGCAGGGTCAGCGCCTGACGCTGGCCGCCGGACAGAAGGCCCACCTTGGTGGTGAGCCGGTCCTCCAGCCCCAGGTCCAGGATCTTCAGCAGCTCCCGGTACTCCTCCCGCTCCTCCCGCGTGATGCCCCGGCGGAGGGTGCGGGACTGTCCCCGGCGGGCGGCCAGGGCCAGGTTCTCCTCGATCTGCATGGTGGCGGCGGTGCCCATCATGGGGTCCTGGAACACCCGGCCGATGTATTTGGCCCGCTTGTGCTCCGGCAGATGGGTCACGTCCGTCCCGCCGATGGAGATGGAGCCCTCGTCCACCAGCCAGGTGCCGGCGATGGCGTTGAGCAGGGTGGATTTGCCCGCCCCGTTGCCGCCGATGACGGTGACGAAGTCCCCGTCGTCCAGGTGGAGGGACACCCCACGCAGGGCGGTCTTCTCGTTGACCGTGCCGGGGTTGAAGGTCTTGTAGATGTCCTTTACGTCAAGCATGGGCGGCCCCTCCCCTCCTCACGGGCTTGGAAAAGTATCTGCCCTTCCAGTAGGAGATGGCCAGGAACAGGGCCACCACCAGGGCGGTGAGCAGCTTCAGGTCGTTGGGGTCCAGCCCCAGCCGCAGCACCAGGGAGATGACGATGTAGTAGATGATGGCGCCAATAACGGCGGAGAGCAGCTTCAGGGCAAAATTGCGGAACACCTTGTCCAGCAGCACCTCGCCGATGATGACGGCGGCCAGGCCGATGACGATGGCGCCGCGCCCCATGTCCACGGTAGAACTGCCCTGATACTGGGCCAGCAGGGCCCCGGAGAAGGCCACCAGCCCGTTGGACACCACCAGGCCCAGCACCTTGGTCATGTCGGTGTTGATGCCCTGGGCCCGGGCCATACTGCCGTTGGCGCCGGTGGCCCGGAGGGAGGACCCCAGTTCGGTGCCGAAGAACCAGTACAGCAGGACGATGACCGCCGCCACAAAGATGGCCAACAGGATCAGGGGATTTCGCAGGGATATCTCCCGGACATAGCGGGAAGACACCAGCAGGGAATTCCGGTCAGGGTTCAGGGCCAGGGTGGCCTTGGTGGCGGACGCCTCGTCCCCGATGGCCATGACCCGCAGATTCACGGTATACAGGGCCAGCTGGGTCAGGATGCCCGCCAGGATGGCGGGGATACCGCAGGCGGTGTGGAGGAGCCCCGTCACCAGGCCCGCTGCCATACCGGCCAGGATGGCCATGAGCACCGCCAGCCAGGGGTTCCAGCCCATGGTGATGAGTACGGCGCACACCGCGCCGCCGGTGGCCAGGGAGCCGTCCACCGTCAGATCGGCGATGTCCAGGATCTTATAGGTGATGTACACGCCGATGGCCATCAGGCCCCAGGCGAAGCCCTGTCCGAAGGAGCCGGGCAGGGAATTCAGAAAGGACAGCAGGAAATCCACGACAGGTCACTCCATTCAAAAGCTGTGATCGAAAGATATCATAGCAAAAAGCGGCGGGAAAGGGAAGTCCTTTCCCGCCGTTTTTTCTGTTTTCCTGAAATTACTCAGCCCTCGATGGGGGTGTAGCCCTCGGGCGGGGTGACGCCCAGCGCCTCACAGTTGGCAGCGTTGTACATCTTGGTGACCTCGGGGGCGTACTGCACGGGCATGGTGGAGATGTCGGCCTCACCCTTCAGGATCTGGGCGGCCATCTCGCCGGTGGTGTAGCCGATGTCATAATAGCTGATGGACAGGGTGACCACGCCGCAGCCGGAGCAGATGCCGGACTCGCCGGCCACCACGGGCACCTTGGCGGGAATGACCACGTTGGCGATGGTGTCGGTGTACTTGGCGGCGGTATTGTCAGTGGGGATATAGATGACGTCGGAACCGTCGCAGGCGGTCTGGGTCACGGAGGACAGGTCGTTCACATCGGTGAAGGGATAGGCGGTGCAGGTGCAGCCCATGCCCTCCAAGGCCTCCTTCACGATGGTGATCTGGTAGACGGAGTTGGGCTCGGCGGAGCAGTACAGCAGGCCCACGTTCTTGGCGTCGGGGAACACTTCCTTCACCATGGCCGCCTGCTGATCCAGGGGGGCCAGGTCGGAGGTGCCGGAGATGTTGCCGCCCACGGT
>CANQKJ010000054.1 GCA_947624465.1 uncultured Oscillospiraceae bacterium | reverse complement strand
GGGCTCATGCCGATGCCCGTGTCCTTCACCCGGATCTCATAGTGGCCGTACCCCTTGAGGACGGCGGGCTTCTGCTGGACCGTCAGCGACACGGAGCCGCCGGCGGGGGTGAACTTGATGGCGTTGGACAGCAGGTTCAGCAGCACCTGGTTCACATGGAGCTTGTCGCAGTAGATGTCCTCGTCCATCACGTCCAGGGTGTCCATGTAGAAGTTCAGCTGTTTGGCCTGCATCTGGCTCTGGATGATATTGCGCATATCCCGGAAGATATCGGACAGAGAGCAGGGCTTCTCGTCGATGTTGAACTTGCCCGATTCGATGCGGCTCATATCCAGCACATCGTTGATGAGGGAGAGCAGATGGCTGCTGGAGGACATGATCTTGGCCAGGTACTCCTGGACCCTGGGCTTGTTGTCGATGTTGGTCTCCGCCAGGGTGGTGAACCCGATGATGGCGTTCATGGGGGTGCGGATGTCGTGGGACATATTGCTGAGGAAGGTGCTCTTGGCCCGCTCGGCCGCCTCCGCCTTTTTCAGCTTCTCCTCCAGAACGGCCCGCTCCACCACCTGGGCCATGACCCGTCTGGACTGCCGGTGGATGACGATATAGTACACGATGACCGTCAGCGCCATGAGCAGGCCCACTACGAAACAGATGGTCCGCACGGCGTATACGCTGGCGAAGGCCTCCCGCTCCGGCACATCGACAATGATGGACCACTGGTTGATGCCCGCCGGGGCGTAGTACATATACTCCCAGCCGTCGGTGGCAGCGGTGTCGTAGATCACATAGCCGGTGCCCAGGGCCATCAGATCGTCGGTGTACTCGTTCCAGTCCTTCTCCCCCCTTACCTTCCGGTCGGGGGTGTCGAAGTCCCGGATGTTGCCCAGCTCCGTATGGGTGGGGTAGGTGTCCAGGATGAAGTCGCCGGTCCGGGTGTCGATGATGTAGACGCTGGCGGAGGCGTTATAGAGGTTGTCGATGTTCAGGGCGTCGGGCAGCTCGTCCAGCCGGGTGACGCCGTAGAGCAGGGCGGCGGTCTCACCGTCCTGGATGATGGGCACGAAGTGCCGCAGCATGGGCGTCTTGCCGTCCAGGCTGTACACCCGGTCGGACACGTGCTCCCCCAGGGGGGCCTCCGCGGCGAAGGACAGGTTGTCGCTGTCAGAAGCGTCGGTGACGCCGCCGCCGGGGGTGATGACCTGGTCGTCGGGCATGAGGACCCGGATCTTCATGGTCTCCAGCAGGGGGGTCACCTGCTCCATGATCTCCATGGTGGACTCCCGGTCGAAGTTATTGGCGGAGGAGATGATATCCGCCGTGGCGTTGAGGATGCGGCTGTCCTGCGCCAGCTTGGCGGTGACCTCGCTGATGACGGTATTGACCCCCTCCTCCATCCGGCCCAGGGAGCGATCCCGTATGTTGGCGCTGATCAGGAAGAACTCCGCCACGAACAGGACCGCGATGATGACGATCAGCACCATCGTGACGGTGATGCTCCCCTGGCGGGGCGCGCGCTTTTTCATGCTATCTCCACCTTTCGCAGTGGTGTCTGCTCCGGCCCGCCCGACCGTCACAGGGCGGCGCGGAAGGCCTCGATGGTCTCCACGGTGCGCTGATAATCCGCCCGGACCCGGGCGAACAGCTCGTCGGCCTCCGGCTTTTTCCCGCCCCGGAGAGCCTCGGTGAGGTCGTGGCTGGACTGGCCCAGTACGGTAAAGCTCAGGTTCTGGCACATCCCCTTGATGGTGTGGGCGGCCCGAAAGGCCTCTTCCCAGCTGCCCGCCTCAAAGGAGGCGCACAGCAGCTGGTAGCTGCCGTCCGCCGGGAACTTGAGCACGAACTTCTGGATCATCCGCTCGCTGCGGAGCCTTGTGAGAACGTCGTCATAATCCCCGCCCAGGGCGGCGTAGCACTCCTTCAGTGTCATAGCGTTCTCTCCTTTCCTTATTGGGCGTCCGGCCCCGGTCCGCCGTTGGAGGGCGCGTCGAAAGCGCCGTCCGCGGCGGGGTCATAGAAGCGGTACTGCTTTTTCCCGGACCCCTTCGCCCTGTACAGGGCCAGGTCGGCCGCCCGGTAGAGGGCCTCATAGGAGAGACCGGCCGTCTCGCCCAGGGCCACGCCCATGGACACCGTCACCGGGCAGCCCTCCATCTCGAAGCACAGGCAGCTGAAAATACGGTCGATGGTCCTTTCGATCACGGTATTGTACTCCAAGAAGCGGAAGAACTCCTCTCCGCCGGCCCTGCAGCAGATATCGGAGTGACGGACGCTGCCGGTCATGCGGCGGCTCAGCTCCTGGAGCACCCGGTCGCCGAACATATGACCGTGCCGGTCGTTGATCTGTTTGAAGTTGTCGATGTCCACCTCGGCCAGGGCGTAGCGGCTGCCCGAGGTGTCCTGCATCCTGAGTTCGATCTGCTCCTCGGCGCTGGCCCGGTTCAAAAGCCTGGTCAGCGGATCCCGGGAGGCCTTCTGCTCCAGCTCCTGCATCTTTTGATGGGTGTCGTGTATGTCCACCACCGTGCCCAGGACCCCCTCGAACTCGGGTACGATGTCGTCGGACCAGATGGCCCGGGTGACCACCCGGTGCCAGCGGGAGATGCCGTCGTAATGGAGCTGGCAGTCCAGGCGCACCTCCGGCTGTTCCGGGGTGGTGGCGCGGAGACGGCGGGAGAGTTCGTCCCAGGTGCCCTCTCCCAGCAGGGCCTGGAGGGTCGGATCGCGGCAGGGGTCCATGATGATCTCCCCCAGCCCCAGCCGCCTGGCGCCCCAGGAGGATATGTTGATCATGGAGGGGGAGACGGTGTACTCGAACTGGATGGCCTCGGTCATGGTGGCGTAAAAGTTGTTCTTCATCCGCTCCTTGTCCAACAGCCGCAGGGTCCGCTCAGAGGCGCCCCCGTCGATGTTTTTCAGGGTCTCCCGGGAGATGCCCTGCAGTTTTTTCCGGCGCAGGTCCTTCGGCGAATCCCCCTCCAGGACGGTGCGGACCTCCCCGGCGTTTTCCCGCAGGCACTCCAGCAGCAGGGGATTGAAGGCGCCGCACTCGCCGTTCAGGATCATCTCCACGGCCTGCTCGTGAGAGATGGGAGGCTTGTAGACGCGCCGGCTGGTGAGGGCGTCGTACACATCGGCCAGGGCCACCACCTGGGCGGAGATGGGGATCTCGTCCCCCCGGAGGCCGTCGGGGTAGCCGCGCCCGTCCCACCGCTCGTGGTGCCAGCGGCAGATCTCCTGGGCCGCCCGGATCAGATTCTCCCCCTGGTGGAGCGACAGGCTGCCGAGCATATCCGCGCCGATGGCGGAATGGGTCTTCATGATCTCAAACTCCTCCGAGGTCAGCCGGCCGGGCTTGTTGAGGATCTTTTCGTCGATGCCGATCTTGCCGATGTCGTGCAGGGCCGAGGCCATGGGTGAGCTTATACTTATCCGTCTTCGCCGACAGGAAATCCAGGAGCATGGAGGTGAAGACGCGCACGTGGAGGATATGTAAGCCGCTCTCGCCGTTGCGGAATTCCACGATGTGGCTGAGGATGTCGATCATCATGTCGCCCTGCCGCTCCCGGGCGTACACCTGCTCCTCCACCATGCTGACCAGGCGCTTCTGCTTGGCGTACAGCAGCAGGGTATTCACCACCCGTCGCTGGACGATGAGGGCGTCGAAGGGACGGGTGATAAAGTCGGCGGCTCCCAGGGAGTAGGCCCGCTCCATCTGATCGGGGCTGTTCTCCGCCGAGATGATGATGACAGGCAGGTCCTTGATCCACTGGTTGTGGTTCATGGCCTCCAGCACGCCGAAGCCGTCCAGATTGGGCATGACGATGTCCAGCAGCACCAGAGAGATGCCCAGCCCCTTCTGGAGTGCGGCCAGCGCCTGGACCCCGTCCTCCGCCTCGACGATCTCATACTGGTCGCTGAGCATATCCGCCAGGATGGAGCGGTTCATCTCGGAATCGTCCACGATAAGTATCTTGTTTTGTCCCATAGGCACGTGATCCTTTCAGAAGGAAGGCGGCGAAACCTCCGCATAACATAAAATATAAAATATAAAGTATCATATCACGCTTTCCGGGCGCTTGCAAGCGGAAATGTGCCTCCCGCGGTCCGTCCGGTCTCGCAGGGGACAGGCGGACCGCCCCCGATCGACATGAGACCGCGCCGGATCGACGCGCCGGAAAGGGACCTTTTGGCATCCTCAGGGTTTTAGAGGCGCAAAATCGAAGCTGTGATTGATTTTCCAGCGGTCCCGTGATAAAATAACAAAAAAGGCTGCGGGCCCGCGCAGAGGAGGGGAAATATGAAAAAACGGTCTGTCAGGCTGCTTGCAGCGATACTGATCTGCGCCGCGGCGGCCGCCGTGGCGGTCATCGGCGCCGTCTATTTCAATTTCATCTCCCAGCGCATCTACGAGGACAGCACCGGCCACCTGGAGGAGATCTACGGCCAGGTGAACCGGACTTTCGGCGCCTTTGTGCAGCGGAACTGGGGCCTTCTGCGGGACTGGGGGGACCGCCTTGCCCGGACGGAGGACGGCGGCGGGGCTGCGGCCTTTATGGAGGAGGAGCGGAGCTACTGGGGCTTTTCCCAATTCTATCTCCTCTCCCTGGACGGCTCCTGCATGACGCTGGACGGCGGCCGGGGGACCATGGCGCTGGAGGGCGTCCGGGAGGACCTTGCCCGCGGCGGGCGGGTGATGGCGGGGGAGACCCAGCCCGACGGGCAGGAGGTCACCGTCTTCGCCGCGCCGGTGGACCCGGGGGAGTACGGCGGCTTCGCCTATGATGCGGTGGCGGTCAGCTACACCAACGCGGACCTGGCCGCCTCCCTGAAGGTGGACGCCTTTTCGGGGAAGGCCAGGTGCTTCGTCATCGCCAGCGGCGGCGAAGTGCTTCTCTCCACCCAGACCGGCGGCAATGTGTTCGCCAACTACCTGGTCTATCTCCGGGCCGCCTCCGACCTGGACGAGGAGGAGCTGGCAAAGATCCAGCGCGACTGGGAGAGCGGCGTCTCCGGGCTGCTCCAGTGCAGGATCGGCGGGGAGAGCTTCTGCATCCTGTATCAGCCGGTGGGCTACCAGGGCTACATCCTGCTCAGCGCGGTGCCCCGGAGCGCGGTGAGCGCCGGGTTTTTGTCGGTACAGAAGATCACCAGCTACGGTCTGGCCGCCATTTTCCTGCTGGTGGGGGCGGTGGTGGTCACCCTGCTGATCCTGCGGGGCCGCAGCCAGTCCCGCCGGAGCCGGACGGAGCTGGAATACCGGGAGCTCATGTTCGACGTGCTGTCCAACAACGTGGACGACATCTTCCTCATGCTGGACAAGGAGAGGAAACGGGCGGAATACGTCAGCCCCAACATCGAACGGCTGCTGGGCATCCCGCTGAAGGAGGCCCGGAAGGATATCCGGGCGATGGAGAAGTGCGCCGTGGACTACGATGTGGTGATCCCCAAGGACGAACTGGACGCCATCCCTCTGGGGGGGAGTATGTACCGGGAGTGCGAGTATATGCACCAGACCACCGGGGAGCGCCGCTGGTACCGGATGACGGTGTACCGCATGAGCATCCGGCAGGTGGAGAAGTTCATCGTGGTGCTGTCCGACCGCACCCTGGAGCGGCAGATGAACCAGAAGCTCCAGGAGGCCCTGGACGCCGCCCGCAGCGCCAACGAGGCCAAGAGCAATTTCCTGTCCAATATGTCCCACGACATCCGCACCCCCATGAACGCCATCGTGGGCTTCGCCGTCCTCCTGGAAAGGGACGCGGACCGGCCCGACAGGGTCCGGGAACACGCCCGGAAGATCACCGCCTCCAGCCGCCATCTGCTCTCCCTGATCAACGACGTGCTGGACATGAGCAAGATCGAGAGCGGCAAGACCTCCCTGAACGTGGAGCAGTTCAGCCTGCCCGAGCTGCTGGAGGAGCTGGACATCATCCTGCGGCCCCAGGCGAAGGCCAAGGATCAGAGCTTCACCGTCCGGCTGGAGGGGGAGCCCCCGGAGCGGCTGATGGGCGACAAGCTCCGGCTGAACCAGATCCTCATCAACCTGCTTTCCAACGCCATCAAATACACCCCCGAGGGCGGGCACATCCAGTTCCTGGTGGAGGGCCTGCCCGGCAGCGCCCCCCAGTACGCCAAGCTGCGCTTTACGGTCCGGGACGACGGCATCGGCATGAGCGAGGAGTTCCAGCAGCACGTGTTCGCCCCCTTCAGCCGGGAGATCAACTCGGTGACCAACAAGATCCAGGGCACCGGCCTGGGCATGGCCATCACCAAGAACCTGGTGGACCTGATGGGGGGCATCATCCATGTGGAGAGCGCGCCGGGGGAGGGCAGCACCTTTACGGTGGAGCTGTCCTTCGCCCTGCCGGCGCAGGAGGAGCCGAAGGAAGCCGGACACGGCGGAGAGAGCGCCCTGCCCGCCGCCGGGACCGGGGCCGTGATGGAGGGCCGCCTGTTCCTGGTGGCGGAGGACAACGAGCTCAACGCCGAGATCCTCACCGAGCTGCTGGATATGGAGGGGGCCCGCTGCGAGCTGGCCTCCAACGGCAGGGAGGCGCTGGAGATGTTCGAGAGCGCGGCGCCCGGCCGCTATGACCTGATCCTCATGGACGTACAGATGCCGGTGATGAACGGCTATGAGGCCACCCGCGCCATCCGCGCCTCCGGCCACCCCGAGGCGAAGACCATCCCCATCGTGGCCATGACCGCCAACACCTTTGCCGAGGACGTGAAGAGCGCCCTGGACGCCGGGATGGACGGCCATCTCGCCAAGCCCGTGGATATGGACACCATGCGGGAGCTGGTGGGCCGCCTCCTGAAAAGGGCCCCCGGCCCAGACGCTCCCCACCCGGAGGAAGGAGGAGACCCCACATGAGAAAGCGCCCCCTGCTCCCCCTGCTGGCGCTGGTTTTTGCGCTGCTGCTCACCTCCTGCGTGGGACAGAGGCCGGGAGACGGGCATATCACCCTGACCGTCATGGGGAAGCGAAGCGACGTGGAGAAGCCCTATATGACCCGCATCTTTGAGCGGTACGAGGCGGCGACCGGGAACCGGATAAAACTCATCGCCCCCGAGGACAGCGAGTTCGAGACGGAGGCCGTCCGGCTGTTCGGGGAGGGGAAGGGCCCGGACGTGCTCATGCACTTCTACAACGCGGACCTGAACCGCTTTGACGTGGCCGCCGACTTCCGGTACCTCAACGACCAGGAGTGGGTGGACGACCTGACCGACAGCGCCCGGGCCTACTGCACGGACGGCGACGGCGATCTGCTGGGTCTGCCCTTCTGGGAGAGTTCCGTGTCCGGGTGCTATTACAACAAGACCCTGCTGGACAGCCTGGGGCTGAAGGCGGCCGCCACCCAGGCGGAGTTCGACACCCTCTGCCAGGCCCTGACAGAGATCGGCTATACGCCCGTCTGCTGGCCCGCCGACGGCTGCGCCTGGATGGCGCAGTTCGGCCTGGACCCCATCTTCGCCGACGATCCGGACCTGCTGGAGAGGCTGAACAGCGGCGAGGTCCGCTACGCCGATATCCCGGCGGTGACAAATATGGTGGAATGGATCGCCAATGCCGCCAAGCGGGGCTGGTTCGGCCCGGACTACCTGGAGACCGGCTGGTCGGAGATCAGCCCCGCCCTGGCGGACGGCAGGGCGGTGATGACCTTCATCTGGGACACCTGGTTCTACACCGACCTGGAGCAGGGCGGGAAGTACACGGTGGACGATTTCGCCCTGATGCCCGTGTTTATGGACACGGTGGAGGGCGGCACCTATGAGGGCGGCAACCTGAACATGATGATGGTCAACAGGAATGGGGACCAGGTGGACCAGGAATGGGGACCAGGTGGACGCCGCCCTGGACTTCCTGGCTTTCTGCGCCCGGCCGGAGAATTACAACGCCGCCTTTGACGGCATCTCCACGGTGAGCTGCTTCAAGGGCCAGACCACCAATATCCAGTCCCGGATGGTCATCGACGCCGCCGCCTCCATCGCGGCAAAGGAGCGGGTGTCCACCGCTGTTACCCGGGTCGTGGGGTACAGCGAATACGACGTTATGACCGCCCTGAACAGCCTGTTCCGCGGCGAGACCGACGTGAAGGGCTGCGTGGAGATGATGGACGCCCTGCGCCTGTCCTGAGACCGGGATATGAACACAAACAGGAGGGCAGAGCCTTTGGCTCTGCCCTCCTGCCGCTTATCAGAGATACCGGCCGGTGACGCTCTCCCGGCAGGCCTCGATGTCCTCCGGCGTGCCGGCGCATACGATCCGGCCGCCCTCCTCGCCGCCGCCGGGACCCAGATCCACCACATAGTCGGCGCTGCGGATCACGTCCAGATCGTGCTCGATGACGATGACCGTGGCCCCGCTGTCGATCAGGGTCTGGAATACCGTCATCAGGGACCGCACGTCCAGAGGGTGGAGGCCGATGGTGGGCTCGTCAAAGACGAACAGGGAGTCCTCCTGGCCCCGGCCCATCTCGCTGGCCAGCTTCAGCCGCTGGGCCTCTCCGCCGGAGAGGCCGGGGGTCTGTTCCCCCAGGGTGAGGTAGCCCAGCCCTACGTCGTGAAGGACGCCCAGGCGGCCGTACACCGTTTTCAGATCGCCGCAGGCCACCATGGCCTCGTCCACGCTCATGGCCATCAGCTCCGGGAGGCTCAGCCGTTCGCCGTCCCGGTTCTCCCGCCGCACCTCAAAGGCGGCCCGGCTGTACCGGGAGCCGCCGCAGTCGGGGCAGGGGATGTCCACATCGGGCAGGAACTGCACATCCAGGCTGATGGAGCCGGTGCCGTCGCAGGTGGGGCAGCGGAGGGCGCCGGTGTTGTAGGAGAAGTCTCCGGCCTTGTACCGCAGAGCCCTGGCCTCCGGGGTGCGGGCGTAGACCTTGCGCAGCTCGTCGTGTACGTCGGCGTAGGTGGCCACGGTGGAGCGGATGTTGATGCCGATGGGGGTGGCGTCGATGAGCTTCACATGGCGGATGCCGGGGGCGTCCACCCATTTGACGTGGGCGGGGAGAGGCCTTCCCGCCGCGGCCGCCGCCAGGGCGGGCACCAGACTCTCCAGGACCAGAGTGGTCTTGCCCGAGCCGGACACCCCGGTGACCACCGACAGCCGCCCCTTGGGAAATTTGACCTCCAGCGGGCGTACCGTGTGGATGGCCCCGGTGGACAGGGCCACGGTCCCCAGTTCAAAGAGCCTGTCCTTTTCCGCTCGCCGCCGCAGCTTCGCTCCCCCGCCCGCCAGGAAGGGGCCGATCTTCGACGCGGGGTCGGCGGCCAGCTCCGGCACGGCGCCTTGGGCGATGATCGTCCCGCCTGCCGCCCCGGCCTCCGGCCCCAGCTCGATGAGCCAGTCGGCGTGGGTCAGCACGTTCACGTCGTGGTCCACCAGCACGATGGAGTTGCCGTCGGCGGTCAGGTCGTCCATGACCCCGGTGAGGCCCTCCAGGTTGGAGGGGTGCAGGCCGATGGAGGGCTCGTCCAGCACATAGAGGACGCCGGTGGTGCGGTTGCGCACCGCCCGGGCGAGCTGGACCCGCTGCCGCTCCCCGGTGGAGAGGGTGGAGGAGGCCCGGTCCAGGGTCAGATAGCCCAGCCCCAGGTCCGTCAGCCGCCTGGCGGCGGCCTGGAAGGACTCGCGGATGCTCTCCGCCATAGGGCGCATCTCCGGCGGCAGGGAGGCGGGCACGCCATCCACCCCTCCGATCAGATCGGAGAGGGTCATCCCGCAGGCCTCCGCCAGGGAGACGCCCCGGAGACGCGGGGCCCGGGCGGCCTCGGACAGGCGGGTGCCGCCGCAGCCGGGGCACACATCCTGCTTGAGGAACTTCTCCACCCGCTTCATGCCCTTCTCGTCCTTGACCTTGGAGAGGGCGTTCTCCACCGTGTAGGTGGCGTTGAAATAGGTGAAGTCCATGTCCCCCGCCGCGCCGCTGGTCTTGTTCTGGTAGATGATATGCTTCTTCACCGCGGGGCCGTGGAACACGATGTCCCGCTCTTTTTCGGTCAGGTCCCGGAAAGGCACGTCGGTGCGGACCCCCATCTCCCGGGCGATGTCCTTCATCAGCGACCACATGAGGGTCTGCCAGGGCAGCACCGCCCCCTGGTCGATGGTCAGGGACTCGTCGGGCACCAGGGTGGACTCGTCCACCGTGCGCACCACGCCGGTGCCCTCGCAGACCGGACAGGCCCCTTGGCTGTTGAAGGCCAGCTCCTCCGCGCCGGGAGCCATGATCTTCTCCCCGCACACCGGGCAGAAGAAGTCCCGCCCGGCGGCCACATCCATGGTGGGGGGCGCGTAGTGCCCGTTGGGGCAGCGGTGGGAGGCCAGCCTTGAGAACATGAGCCGCAGGGAGTTCAGAAGCTCGGTGGAGGTGCCGAAGGTGCTGCGGATGCCGGGGACCCCGGGACGCTGGTGGAGAGCCAGGGCGGCGGGGATGTACCGCACCTCGTCCACCTGGGCGGCGGCGGCTCCGGTCATCCGCCGCCGGGTGTAGGTGGACAGGGACTCCAGATACCGCCGGGAGCCCTCGGCGTACAGCACCCCCAGGGCCAGGGAGGACTTGCCCGAG
>CANQKJ010000053.1 GCA_947624465.1 uncultured Oscillospiraceae bacterium | reverse complement strand
GTAGCCGGGGCCGATGCCGTTGCACTGGATGTTGTACTGGCCGTACTCGCTGGCGATGTTCTTGGTGAGCATCTTCAACCCGCCCTTGGCGGCGGCGTAGGCGGAGACGGTCTCGCGGCCCAGCTCGCTCATCATGGAGCAGATGTTGATGATCTTGCCGCCGCCCTGCTCGATCATATCGGGGATGACGGCCTTGGCCATGATGAACGGCCCGTTCAGGTCGATGTCGATGACCTGGCGGAACTGGGCCGCGGTCATCTCCACCATGGGGATGCGCTTGATGATGCCGGCGTTGTTCACCAGGATGTTGATGTGGCCCACCTCGGCGGTGACCTTTTTGACGAACTCGCCCACGGCCTCCTCGTTGGTCACGTCGCACACATAGCCGTGGGCCTGGATGCCGGCCTCTTTGTAGGCGGCCAGACCCTTGTTCACCAGGTCCTGGTTGATGTCGTTGAACACGATGGTGGCGCCGGCGGCGGCCATGGCGTTGGCGATGGCGAAGCCGATGCCGTAGCTGGCCCCGGTGATGAGAGCCACCCTGCCGTCCAGACGGAAATCGTTCATATCCATAGAAAGTTCCTCCTTATCTCAAATCAGTAGGTTTCAGGTTGTCCATGTCGTCAAAGGTCTGGTTCTCGCCGCCCATGGCCCAGATGAAGGTGTAGTTGGCGGTGCCGCACCCGCTGTGGATGGACCAGGAGGGGGAGATCACTGCCTCGTAATTCCGCATCACGATGGGACGCACCTCCGTGGGCCGGCCCATCATGTGGAACACCACCTGGTCCTGAGGGATCTCAAAGTAGGTATAGACCTCCATGCGGCGCTCGTGGGTGTGGGCGGGCATGGTGTTCCACACGCTGCCGGGGGCCAGCTGGGTCAGGCCCATGGACAGCTGGCAGGTCTCCAGCACGTCGGGGTGGATGAACTGGTTGATGACCCGCTTGTTGGCCAGCTCCGCCTCGCCGCAGGGCCGGTGGTTGGCCTTCTCCATGGTGAGCAGGGTGGTTTTGCACTCCTTGTGGGCGGGGGTGGAGGCCAGATAGAACCGGGCGGGTTCCGCCGGGTCCTCGCTGCCGAAGGTCACCTCTTTGGCGCCCTTGGAGATGTACAGGCAGTCCTCATAGCCCAGATCGTACCGGACGCCGTCCACCGTGATGTGGCCTTTGCCGCCCAGGTTGAAGATACCGGCCTCCCGGCGCTCAAAGAAATAGGTGGTGCCGAAGTTGGCCCAGATGTCCACCCCCTTGTCGATGGGCACCTCCTCGTTTACGGGCATGATGCCCATGACCACCATGCGGTCCACATGGGAGTAGGTGGCCTGGACGGTGTCGGGCACATACAGATCGGTGATGAGGAATTCCCTGCGGAGTTCCTCGGTGGTGTAGCGCTGCACGTCGTTGGGATGCGCGGAATAGCGAATATCCATATGGGGTTCTCCTTTTATTCGATGACATTTTCCGTCTCGCCGTCAAAGAGATAGACCTCTTTCACGGGGACGGAGAACTTGATGGCGGCGTCGATCTCGGGGGTGTCGTGGGGATCGACCTTGAGGATGGCCTTCTCCTCCCCGGCGGTGATGTAGATGTTGGTGTTGTCGCCCAGCATCTCGGTCAGTTCCACCTGGGCCTCCATCACATAGGAGTCCTCCTGCTCGCCCAGGACGATGGCCTCGGGCCGGAACCCGAATACGATCTCCTTCCCCTCGTACTGGGCGGCCTTGGCGCCCAGCTTCTTCGTCACGTCCAGCTGGTTGGGGCCGAAAGCGATCTTCCCGCCCTTCACAACGCCCTTGACGAAGTTCATGGGCGGCTCGCCGATGAACCCGGCCACGAACACATTGACGGGCTTGTAATACAGCTCGTAGGGGGTGCCGATCTGCTGCACGTAACCGTCCTTCATGACCACGATCCGGTCGGCCAGGGTCATGGCCTCGGTCTGGTCGTGGGTCACGTAGATGGTGGTGGCGCCGGTCTCCCGGTGGATCTGGGCGATCTCGGAGCGCATGGTCACGCGCTGCTTGGCGTCCAGGTTCGACAGCGGCTCGTCCATCAGGAACACGCCCACCTTGCGGATGATGGCCCGGCCGATGGCCACACGCTGGCGCTGGCCGCCGGACAGCGCCCGGGGCAGCCGGTCCAGATAATCCGTCAGGCCCAGGATGCGGGCGGTGTTCTTCACCTTCTCCTCGATCACGTCCTCGTCCACGCCCTGGAGGGTCAGGCCGAAGGCGATGTTGTCGAACACCGTCATCTGGGGATACAGGGCGTAGCTCTGGAAGACCATGGCCACTTCCCGCTCCCGGGGGCCCATCTCATTGGCCCGCGTCCCGTTGATGAGGAATTCGCCGTTGGAGATATCCTCCAGGCCCGCGATCATCCGCAGGGTGGTGGACTTCCCGCAGCCGGACGGCCCCACGAAGACGATGAACTCGCCCTTCTCGATCTCCAGATTGAAGTTATGGACCGCGTGATAGCCGTTGGGATAGATCTTGTTGATGTCTTTCAGAGTTAAGTACGCCATATCTTCTGTCTCCTTACACAAGATTTGATTGCTTCAACCAACATCGCGGATAGACAATTTTGCAGTTTCATATGGACAAAACCGACATAATCTGATAGGATAGCATAGATAAACATACAGGAGGCGCGCACATGAACCAGATCGTATACGCAGGCAAACACACCCTGACCCTTTCCGTGTCCCGCCATATGCATACCACCTGGGAGCTGATCTACTGCACCAGCGGGAAAGGCACGCTCACCTTCGATGACCAGTCCACCCTGAACTACGGCACCGGGGACGTGGCCGTCCTTCCGCCCGCCCTGCCCCACTCCAACCGGAGCGACGAGGGCTTTACCAACATCCACATCAACCTGGCGAACGCCACCTTCGTCGATACCGAACCGTTCATCCTCCCCGCCGATCCCAACGGGTTTTTGCTGAACGCGTTCCAGGCGGCCTTCTACTACTACTCCGGCGCCGGCGCGGACCAGAGCCTGCTGCTGCCGGTCTACGGCCAGCTCCTGGCCGCCTTTGTGGCCAGCCGCCAGCCCGACAGCCCCCGCAGCGAGGTGGTCCACGAGATCAAAAACCACATCCTGCAGAACTACCCGGACTGCAATTTCGACCTCAACGCCTATCTGCGCACCCTGCCCTTCAACTCAGAGTACCTGAAGAAGCTGTTCAAAAAGGAGACCGGCATGACGCCGCTGCAATACCTCACCGACAAGCGGCTGGAAAACGGCGCCAACGCCCTGGCCATGTACGCCGGAAAGGGGAACATCTCGGAGGCGGCCCACCTGTGCGGCTTTGCCGAGCCGCTGTACTTCTCCCGGCTGTTCAAGCGGAAGTACGGGGTCTCCCCCCGGCAGTATCAGCCGGAGCAGCCGGCCGCCCCCATCACCGACTCGGACCGGATGAAGGTCATCCCGCTGTGAGCCGCCTGATCTCGGTGTAGGCCAGCACGAAGGGGGCCACGCCCTTGGCGTCGTTGGCCACCACCGGCTCGGAGATATAGTACGCGTAGGAGCCGTCCCGCCGGCGGTTGTCCTCCGGACCCAGCCCCGCCACCAGACAGATGCCCTCCAGGTCGATGCCCTCGTCCGTGAAGGTCAGATACTTCTCCACGATGCCGTCAAAGGTCTTCTGGCCTTTGGCGGCATAGCTTTTGTCCAGGATGCCCAGCCGCGCGCCCTTCAGCATGGCGTAGGCCATCATGGCGCTACCGCTGGTCTCCAGATAGTTGCCCTCCCGGCCGCCCTGATCGGGCACCTGCCAGTAGAGGCCGGTGTCCGGGTCGGCATAGCGGGCGACGGAGACCATCAGGTCGGCAAAGGTCTCCACCAGGGGCCCCCGGTACTCGTTCCCCTCCGGGATGATCTCCGCCAGGTCGGCCAGCGCCACGGCGAACCAGCCCAGGGAGCGCAGCCAGAAGTTTTTGGAGCAGCCCGTCTCCCTGTCCGCCCAGAAGGCGGCGCGGGAGGCGTCGTACCCGTGGTAGTAGAGGCCCGTCTCTTCGGAGCGCATCTTGGCCCGGACGTTGCCGATCTGCTTTGCCACGTCGGCGTAGTCGCCGCCCCCCAGGTGCCGCTGATAGAGGGCACGGAAGGGCTGGGCCATATAGATGCCGTCCAGCCACACCTGGTTGGGATAGATGGCCTTGTGCCAGAAGTTCCCCTCGCAGGTGCGGGGCTGGCGCTCCAGCTGGTTTTGCAGAAATTCCGCGGCCCTGCGGTATTTCTCCCTGCCGGTGCGCTCATACAGCTCAAAGAGGGCGCGCCCCTCGTTGATGTCGTCCAGATTGTACTTCTCCGGCTGGAAGGTGCGGATGGAGCCGTCCTCCTCCACAAAGTGGCCGATGACCCGCTCCGCGAAGTCGAAATACCGCCGGTCGCCCGTGATGCGGGCCATCTCCAGCAGGGCGGTGATCATGCAGCCGTCGATGTAGTTCCAGGAGGCGGGCTTGCCCTCCCGGATCTTTTCCATATTCCACGCGGTGCGCTCCGGGGTGGATTCCTCCACCAGGCGGAGCACATAGGCGTCGATCTTCCGATAGTCCATCAGTCCACCTCGAATCCGTCCGTGACGACCTCCCCGCTGTGCCGGACGATCAGTCCCTCGCCGTCCACGCCCCGGAGGGTCACGTTCTTCACCTGGATCTTGGTCACGTTGTCGAGATACAGCCCCAGGCGGCACCGCTCCTCGGCAAAGTTCTGCATGGCGGGGATGCCGGGCCTGGCGTCCTCCGCGAAGGCCACGCTGATGTTCTCAAAGCGCACCTCGTCGATGGGGCTCTCCGGCAGGCCGTCGATGTAGCAGGCCGCCGCCTCCGCCCCGGTGCACTCCATGTTGCGGAAGGCGAAGGAGCCCAGGTGAGGGGTCCTGTCGTCCACCGGCAGATGCTCCCGGGACCAGACGTACTCGGTGTACCGGTCCGGGTCGCAGCAGTTGTACCACATATTGATGACGATGGGGGTCAGCACCGCGTCCATGCGGATGTTGTCGAACAGCACGTTGGTGACCACGCTGTCCTTCCCCCTGCCCCGGCGGGACTTGATGCGCAGGCCCCGGTCAGTGGCGTGGAACACGCACTGGGTCACGCTCAGGTTGCGGATGCCCGCGGCCAGCTCGCTGCCCAGGGTCACCGCCCCGTGGCCGAACTCCATCAGGCAGTTGCGGATGGTGTGGTGGTCGGCGGGGACGTGATACTTCCGGGCCATGTCGATCTTGCCGGACTTGACGGCCACGCAGTCGTCCCCCACGGAGAACCGGCAGCCGATGACGTCCACTCCGTCGCAGCTCTCGGGGTCGATGCCGTCGGTGTTGGGGCTGACCTTGGCCGCGGTGAGGAAGCAGTCCAGGATAGCCACGTCCTGGGAGAAATAGGGGTGGATGTGCCAGGCGGGGCTGTTCTTCACCGTCACGCCGTGGAGGGTGACCCCCTTGCAGCGGTTCAGGAAAACGACTCTCGGCCGGGCGGCGGGGAACTGGTCGAAGTCCTTCCACCAGTCGCCCTCCTGGCCGCCGCCGTCGATGGTCCCCGGCCCCACCACGGCCACGTCCTCGGCGTAGGAGCCGTGGAGCAGGGACTGATAGCAGTCCTCCTCCTGCCCCTCGAAGCCCACCAGGGGCAGCTCCCGGCCGACGGGATCGACGCTCACCGTCTTTAGGATGGGATAGCGCTCCCGGTCGGTGGAGCCCAACAGAGTGGCGCCCTCCTGGAGTTCCAGGGTGATGTGGCTTTTCAGGGACAGGGGCAGGGTGAGATAGGTCCCCGCCGGGAACACCACCCGCCCCCCCGGGGGGATCAGGCTGATGGCCGCCTGGAGCGCGGCGGTGTCCTCGTGGACGCCGTCGCCCACGGCGCCGAAGTCCTTCACGCTGACCCGGCAGGCCTCGGGGGCGGTGCGCAGCTCCACCGTCTCCTCCCCGCCCGTTTCGGGCCGGACGGTGACGGCGTAGGCGGTGTCCGGCTCCAGGCCGAACAGGGAGAACACGTTGGCCTCGCCCCGGAGCCGCTCCTCCCCGTCCACCAGAACGGTGTAGGGCGCCGGCGCGTAGTAGGGCACGGAGCCCTCCAGCTCAAGGCAGGCGGAGCAGCTCCCGCGATAGAGAATGTGGATCATGGCTCCTCCTTCACCCGCCGGACCTTCTCGCCGCGCCCCGCACCAGGCCGACGATCCAGTGCTTGATGCGGATCAGCAGCAGGTCCACGCCCAGGCAGAATACCCCGAACAGGATGGGCTCCACCCCCAGCGGGACGGTGCCGGCGGGGGCCTTCGTGATGGCCACGATGGCCATGTTGATGGCGTTATAGATCAAAAATACCAGGAAAAGCACCAGATAGGCGTAGATAATGTTCAGCGGGAAGCTGATATACCCCGTCTGGGGGAACATCATCCAGCGGTCGTTGCCGCCCTTGGTCTTGGCGATGAACCGCAGCACGTTGTTGGTGAGCAGGTCGGTGACGATGCCCAGGGCCATGCCGGTGACGAAGAGGGCGTCCAGCGTATCCGCCAGGTAGCCCCCCAGCCCCCACAGGAAGAAGAAGCACACCGCCCCGGCGAACCAGGCCTTGATGAAGCACAGCTTCACCCAGTCGGCCACCTTCAGCTTGGGGCCGGAGCGGTATTTCCGCAGCTCCTCCTCCGGCACCTCCGGCGAATTGGACTCGTCGGCGGTGACCAGGTCGCGGACCGCGTCGGTTTTGAGCTGGTAGTAATCCGACTCTTTTTCGATCTCGGGCTTTTCGGCCCGATCCCGCTTGCGTTTGCTCATAAGGAACTCCTATCCGGCGCGGGGGCCCATAAGGGCCCCCGTTCTGTCAGGCCGATCGGATCTCAGTCGTTGGAGAGATCGATGGCGCCCATCTCGCCGTTGTCCTCCACCTCGATGGAGGTCTTGACCTTCCGCAGCAGCTTGGAGTAGACGGGCAGCAGCACCACCAGCACGATGCCCACGATCAGGATGATCATATGGGCCCGCAGCATATTGTAGGCCTTGGCGATGTACGCGGTCTGCTCGGTGATGACGATGGGGTTCTCCCCACGGGTCACCGCGTTCAGGATCATGCTGCTGTAATAGACGTCGCAGCCGATGATGATGGCGAACATGACGAACATCAGGATCAGCATGGGCTTGTGGACCGGCTTGCGGTAGGGGAACGCGTTCAAAAAGCACATAAAGGACAGCATGGAGAACAGCATGGTGCAAAAGCCCGCCAGGCCCATGCCCGGGCCCTGGATACGGGCGGTGGTGTCCGAGATGTGCATCAGGTTCAGGGAGTAGTACAGGAAGGCCACCGTGATGACCACCAGGGCGATCATCTGGGGGCGGCGCTTGATGGCGACCAGGAATTTGCGCCAGGCCTCTTTCAGGATGCCGGCAAACGTCTTCTTGTTCTTCATCTCACTTGCCTCCCCTGATCGCGTTGGTGGTCTCCTTGTCGAAAAAGTGCTTCCGCTTGAAGGAGAAGGACGCGGTGTCGCCGTTCTTGTAGTCGCACCAGCCCTTGATCTTGGCCACGATCTGGTTGTGGGTGCCGCCCACGTAGCCGTGGACCAGGGTGTTCATGCCCAGGTTCTCGTTGGTGGTCACGTCCACCGCCACGTCGGCCCCTTCCACGATGTTCTCGGGCCGGACGCCCAGCACGATCTCCCTGCCCTCGTAACCCCTCAGGATGCTCTGCTCCTCGGGGGTGAGGGCCACGTTCAGCTTCTCGCCCACCAGCCGGTCGCCGTCCACCTTCACGTCGAAGAAGTTCATGGGGGGCAGGCCGATGAAGCTGGCCACGAAGATATTGTCCGGGGAGTCGTACAGCTCCAGGGGGGTGCCCACCTGCTGGACGTGGCCCATGGACATACAGACGATGCGGTCCGCCAGGGTCAGGGCCTCGGTCTGGTCGTGGGTGACGTACAGCATGGTGGCCTGCAGCCGCTTGTGCAGCAGCAGGATCTCACGCCGGGTCGCGCCGCGGAGCTTGGCGTCCAGGTTGCTGAGGGGCTCATCGAACAGGAACACCTTGGGGTTGCGGACGATGGAGCGGCCCATGGCCACCCGCTGGCGCTGGCCGCCGGACAGCTGGGCCGGCTTTTTGTTCAGCTGGCTGGTCAGGCCCAGGATCTCGGCCGCCGCCATCACCTTTTTGTGGATGACGTTGGGGTTCTCCTTCCGCAGAGTCAGGGAGAACGCCATATTCTCGTAGACGGTCATGTGGCCGTAGAGCGCGTAGCTCTGGAACACCATGGCCATATCCCGGTCCTTGGCCGGGGCGGCGGTGATGTCCTTGCCGTCCAGCAGCAGCTTGCCGGCGGAGATGTCCTCCAGGCCGGCCACCATCCGCAGGGTGGTGGACTTGCCGCAGCCCGAGGGACCCACCAGCACGATGAGCTCGCCGTCCTTCACGTCCAGGTTGAAGTCGAAGACCGCCTGAACGTTGTTGTCGTATATCTTGTCGATATGCTGGATACTCAGTTCTGCCATGTCCTCGCCTCCCCCTATGCGTTCTGGGCGTCCAGGGTCTTCATATGCTCCGCCAGCTCACGGCACTTGACGAAGTTGATGAGCGCCGCCAAAAGCAGACAGACCGCGGAGGCCACCAGGCAGATCACGATGAAGATGTACTGGGCGTCGCCCATCACGGTGGTCTCCACCCCGTTCACCACGGTCTCGGCGGCGTGGGCGGGGGTGGGGATGATGAAGATGCGGACGATCTGCACCACGCCCAGCACCGCCAGGATCGCGGAGTAAATGGCCTTGTAGTTCTTGACCCCCTCGGAGGCCAGGAACACCGCCAGCATGAAGATCAGGTTGTAGACCACGGACACACCGATCATGATATTGTAATAGTAGTTGCCCACGTCAGACATATACAGGCTGACGAAATAGAACACATTGAACAGGATACCCAGATAACAGAGGGAAGAGGACTGGGTGTTCTTGATGAACCGCATCCGGTCGCGCCGGACGGTGCGTTCGTCGTCCATGTTCACGCCGAAGCCCTCCTTCCTTCCTCAATGAGCTTTGCCTCCTGTTTCATCAGGACGACCTTCCACACGGCGTTGGCCACCAGCAGCGCCGCGATCAGCAGCAGCAGGCCGAACACGGCGTAGTGTACATCGAACCAGAAGGTGGACTCGGTGTAGAGGGTGCCCCACATATCCGCGTGCTCCTTCAGCGCCTCGAAATCCACCTGGAGCCACATGGCCCGGAAGGCCTGGATATAGCTGTGGCAGAACACGGAGAGGTACACGCTGAACCCCGCGAAGGCGGCGGTGGCGATGTAGTTGCCGATGTAATACTTTCTGCGGCTGTGGGTGCTGGTAACGAACAGGAACGCGGCCAGCAGGATCAGCACGATGCTGTAGACCAGGAAATACTGATTGAAGGCCTGCATCCGGTAGTAGACGATAGAGCCCGCCACGTCCGTCTGGGTGTAGTCGTTGGGATTGCGCATGGTACTGTAAAGGCTATCATACAGGTCGGTCATGATGCCGAGCGAATAGAGGAAAACCACCGCGCTCATGATGATAGCCGCCAGGCACAGGATCTTCTGCACGATCATCTGTTTTTTATACATGACGACCTCCTCACAGGGGACAGCCCGCCCGCCCCGGGGAGTTTCGCTCCCCGGGGCAAAGGCCGGCTTTCTCCGTCTTAGTGGCGGGGCGGCTCAGGGCGCCGGCCCGCTGAAATCAAGAAATGCGGTGTTTCGATCAGTTGGCGCTGTTGTAGTAGTCGAGGGCGCGCTGCCAGGCGTCCTGCTTCAGGGCCAGGTACTGCTTGCCGTTCCAGGTGTTGGTCACATGGTCGGCGGCGGACTGGGCGTCCTTCATGTCGGCGTCGGTGTAGCCGGAGACGATGAGCTGCAGCAGGATGTTCTCGCCGCCCTTGTTCTGGTTGAACTTGTCGGTCAGGTCGGTGTAGCTGTTGATGGTGTCGTTCTCCACGGTGGTGGTGGGCAGCACGGTGGGGATGGAGGTGTACCACATATTGGCGCTGTCAACGGCCAGCTCGGGGTGCTTGATGGTGCCCAGGCCGATGGCCTTGGAGATATAACCGGCGCCCTCGCGGCCCACCTCAGAGGTGCACTGATACTCGAAGGACTGGCTCTTCACGAAGGACAGGGTGGAGCCCAGATAGTACCGGGCGTAGTTGGTGTAGTTGCCGCCGGCCTTATCCCACAGCTCGGCATAGGTCGCGTCGGCGATCTCGGGCCACTGCTCGCCGTTGAAGTCGAAGGTCACATAGCTGCCGTCGGCGTTGGTCTTGATGAAGGCGTCGGGGCCGTAGCTCATCAGGATCATGCCCTCGCGGGAGTAGGCGTAGTCGATCAGGGCCAGGCAGGCGTTCAGCTTGTCGGTGTCGCTGCCCACGCCGGCCTTGGAGATGCCCCAGCCGTCGGTCTTGACGGAGCGCCAGGACTCGGTGAAGCGCATGAACTGCTCGCCGGTACCGTCATCCCAGCGGGCCACGGGCACCATGACGGCCATGTACTTCTCGCCGTCCTGGAGCTTGGTCTCGTTGTACAGGGTCTGGGTCTGGTTGTAGTCGTAGTGCATGAAGCCCAGGT
>CANQKJ010000052.1 GCA_947624465.1 uncultured Oscillospiraceae bacterium | reverse complement strand
TCAGGGCCTGCTTGACCATGACCTCGCAGTTGCTCATCTTCCGGCCGAAGGAGAGGCCCAAAACTTTGCTCATAAGATACGCCTCGCTTTTCTCAGAATATTCGGTGTGACGCAATTATATCATGCGCCCGATCGATTGGGAACCGCCTTTAACAGGGGAGCGTGTGCCGGTCGGCGGCACACGCTCCCCGCGCAGATGGGTTCAGATCTTGCGGCAGGCTTACTGGAAGTCGTCGGCGGTGACGGAGGTGACGGTGCCGGTGGACTGGTACTCGTCGATGGTGTCGGCGTCGATGAACAGCAGGCGGGCGTCGGACACATAGCCGTCCTCGTAGGTGCCGTCCATCAGGCCGGTGACATAGGTCAGGATCTCATTGGCGGTGTCCTGCACGGAGCCGGTCATCACGGTGCCGCGGAGGGGAGACTTGCCCTCGGTGGAGTCCTTGATGCTGTCGGTGGTGGAGTTATCGCCGTTGATGCAGAAGATGCCCATGTCGCTGTAATCGGTGACGGGGGAGCTCATGCTGGTGTAGAAGGCGTTGAGGCCGTTGGCCAGGCCGTTGTGGGGGGTCAGGAACACCTTGATCTCGGGGTGGGTGGTGTACAGGTTCTCGGCGGCGGTCTGGCCGGTGGTGGCGGTCTCGTCGGACTGCTCGAACTCGGTGGGCTCGGCGGCCTTGACAGAGTAGTCGGCGATCTTCAGCAGCACGTCGGCCTGGATGACGCCGGTGTCGGCGGCGCGGCAGGACAGGACGCCCACGGGGACGGAGTGGTCGGGCGCGTCGGCGTAGGTCTTGTCGATCCACTTGGCGGCCAGCTTGGCCAGACTGGCGGCCAGGTCGGCGTCCTCAGCCCGCATCCGCAGGTTGTACTGGGGCAGGTCGCCCACGAAGGCCACGACCTTGATGCCCTGGTCCATGGCGGTCTTCACCACGCCGCTCATGGCCTCGGGGGCCACAGCCCAGATGACCAGCACGTCCACGCCCATGGCGATGTAGTTCTCGGCGGCGGCGATCTGGGTCTCGGGGTTGAACTCGCCGTCGGTGTAGGAGGCCTCCCAGCCCTGGGCCTCCATGGTGGCCACGTAGGTCTCAGCCAGGGCGGTGAAGAACTCGCCGGGACCGAAGGTCACGAAGCCGATCTTCTTGCCGGTGGGGTCGAAGCCGGTGCCGCCGGGGTTCTCAGAGGGCTCAGTGCCGGGGTTTTCGGTGGGCTCGGTGCCGGGGGTAGTCTCGGTGCCGGGGTTGCTGGCGGGGCCCACGTTGGGGTCCTTGGGGGTGCAGGCGGTGAGCAGGCCGCAGACCATGATCAGGGCCAGCAGCAGGGCGATGGCTTTTTTCATTTTTTGTTCCTCCTTGAATTGTTTGGGTTGGGTCGACTATTTAATGACTTGCCTTTGGCAAGAACATTACATGGCTTTGGCGTTGCGGTTGCTGAGGTACAGGGAGATCAGCATGATGGCGCCGCGGGCGATGTACTGGGGATAGGTGCCCAGGCCGATGAGCTGCATACCGTTGGACAGCACGCCCAGCACGAATACGGCCACGATGACCTTCCACAGGGTGCCCTCGCCGCCCTTCAGGGCCACGCCGGCCAGCACGCAGGCGGTGATGCCGGTGAACTCGATGCCGGGGCCGGAGGTGCCGGAGTCGGCGTAGCCGGCGCGGGCGGCCAGCAGCAGGGCGGCGATGCCCACCAGCAGGCCGGCGAAGATGAACACCAGCACCTTGATGCGGGCCACGTTCAGGCCGGCCAGACGGGCGGCCTCCGGGTTGTCGCCGCAGGCGTAGATCTTCCGGCCGATGGAGGTCATGCTCATGATGACGCCCACGATGATCACGATGACCAGCATGATGATCACGTTCACGGGGATGACGCCGAACAGGCGGCCCTGGCCCAGGTACATGAAGCTGTCAGGCAGGTTGCGGAAGGACTTGGAGCCGGAAATCAGGTAGGAGATGCCCTGGAAGATGGCCATGGTGCCCAGGGTGATGATCATGGTGTGGCTTTTCAGCACCTGGCCCATGAGGCCGTTGAAGCCGCCCAGCACCATGCACAGCAGGATGCCCAGGATGATGGCCACGGGGACGGGGAGGATGCCCTCGCTGATGGTCTTGGCCATGAGGACGGCCGCCACCGACATCTGATAGCCGATGGACAGGTCGGTGCCGCCGGAGACCATGATCATCATGACCGCGCAGGAGCACACGGCGATGTGGACGTTCTGGACCAGGATGTTGGTCAGGTTCAGCGGGGTAAAGAACGACTTGGACAGGATGGAGAATACGATAATGAGCAGGACCAGCAGGATGGGCATGGACAGCTCGGAGAAGATCTGGCCCACAGACAGCTTCCGCGCGGCGGCGGGTTTGCGCTCAGACAGTTTTTCCATTTTTAACACCTCTCAAATCCCTGGGCCCGCGTCAGCCGGACGCCAGTGTCATGACGGTCTCCTGAGAGAACTCGTCCCGGGTCAGGATGCCGGTCTGATGTCCCTCGTGGAGGACCACGATGCGCTCGGACATCCCCAGCAGCTCCTCCATGTCGGAGGACACCATGAGGATGGACTTGCCCTGCTGGGTCAGGTCGATCATCATCTGGTAGATCTCGTGGCGGGCGCCCACGTCGATGCCGCGGGTGGGCTCGTCAAAGATGAGGATGTCGGGCAGGGCGGCCAGCATCTTGCCGATGACCACCTTCTGCTGGTTGCCGCCGGACAGGGACATGGCCAGCACCTTCATGTCGGGGGTCTTGATCCGCATGGCGGCCTTGTAGTCCTCGGCCTGCTTCATCTCCGCCTTCCGGTCCACGAAGGTGCCGTGGCTCAGGGTGTCAATATCGGAGATGGAGATGTTCCAGTACAGGGGCTTCTCCAGGAAGCAGCCCTGGAACTTGCGGTCCTCGGGCACCAGGCCGATGCCGGCCTTCATGCCGCCGCTGGGGTGGCGGAGGTCCAGGGACTTGCCGTCCATGACGATCTCGCCGCCGGTCTTTTTGGCGTTGCCGTAGATCAGGTGCATCAGCTCCGTGCGGCCCGCGCCCACCAGCCCGGCGAAGCCCAGGATCTCGCCCTTATGCAGCTCGAAGTTGATGTCCTCCACCCCGTTGCCGGAGAGGTTTTTCACCTGGAGGACCACCTCGTCCCCGCAGGGGGGCTTGGGGGGATAGGTCTCGCTGAGTTCGCGGCCCACCATCAGGTTGATGAGGCCCTGCTTGTCGGTCTCGTTGATGTCGATGGTGGTGATGTACTGGCCGTCCCGGAGGACGGAGACCCGGTCGCAGATCTCGAACAGCTCCTCCAGCCGGTGGGAGATGTAGATGACGGTGACGTTGTTGGCCTTCAGCTCCCTGACGATCTCGAACAAGTGCTGCTGCTCCTCCACGGTGATGGCGGCGGTGGGTTCGTCCATGATGACGATCTTGGCGTTCTTTACCACGGCCTTGATGATCTCGATGATCTGCCGGTTGGCGATGGACAGCTCCCGGATCAGCGCTTTGGGGGAGACGGGGCAGTGGAAGCGGTCAAGCAGCTCCCGGGTCTTTTTGGCCCGGGCGGCGTCGTTCACGAACAGGCCCTTCACGTCCTTCATGTCCATGAACAGATTGTCCATGACGGTCATGGCCTCGAACTGGATCAGCTCCTGGTAGACCACCGCCACGCCCAGGTCCAGGGCCTGGGCGGGGGTGAGGTGGTCGTAGCTCCTGCCGTCGATCCAGATCTCGCCGGAGGTGGGCTGGATGGCGCCGGCGATGGTCTTGATGAAGGTGGACTTGCCGGCCCCGTTCTCACCGATGAGAGCGTGGACCTCGCCCTGGCGGAAGGAGATGGACACGTCGTCCAGGGCGGTGACGCCGGGGTATTCTTTGGTGATGTGCTTCAGTTCCAGCACTTCCAAGGGGGATGCCTCCTTTCAACACGGTCTTGCCGCCCGGGTTCAGCGCAGCTCGTAGCCGCAGCTCTTGTACTTGGGCGGGATGAAGGGGATCTGCAGATAGGCGGGGAAGTCGGGGCCGGTGTGGAGGGTCTGCTCGCCGCCGTTCTCGGGGGCCCAGACCAGCCGCTCGAACCAGCCCTCGTCCCGGATGTACCGGCCGGCGATCTGGAGGCGCAGGGTCTCGCCCTTGTGCCAGATGCGGCTGTAGGGGAAGAAGGTGACGGCGAACTCCACCGGCACGCCCTCCTCCAGCTTCTCGATGCGGTCGAAGGTCTGCTCAGGCTTCCAGCTCTTGGACTTGGGGTCCAGGTGCCGCATGGACAGGCGGAGCTTGGTCCAGGCGCCGGGATGGGGCTCGCTCAGCACGTGGATGGGGATCTCCTGGCCGTCCTCGCCCAGCTTCTTCACGGTGAAGAACAGGTCCATGTCGTCAAAGCCCTTGACGGAGGCCCAGGCGTGCAGGGAGATGTAGCCGGTGAGCTCGGTCTCCTCGGGCACCACGTAGTCGAAGTTCAGCACGTCCTTGGTGGCGTCGAAGGAGACGGCGGCGTTCTGGGCGGGGGCGTCGGGGGCCATGGAGCCGTCGGCGGCGTTCAGGTACAGCTTCCGGTACTCGGTGCGGGGCAGGGGGAAGTCCTTCTCGGGGCGGTTGACACGGAAGTCGAAGTCGTAGGCGTCCATGACCTCCACCCGGACCTTGGGCACGAACTCGAAGCCGTTGTTGATGTCCTTCAGATAGCGGTCGAAGAAGGCCCGCAGCTCCTCGATGTTATAGTGGTTGTATGTATCGGGCCACTCGAACTCCCGGTGGGCCCGCATCCACTTCAGGCGGGACTTGATGCCCCGGAAGCCCTCGAAGGAGCCCCGGTCGTGGAAGTGGTTCCAGCAGGCGGTGTAGTAGGTGGGGATGCGGACCTTGGAGAACTCGGGCACCTTGTCGGCCCAGTAGGCGTTGAACAGGGGATAGGCCTCGGCCATGGCCAGGGGGTCCTCAATGTACCCGTCGCCGGCCACCATGCCGATGACGCTCTCGGCGTAGAAGCCGGGGATGCCGCCCTCCCGCATGGACTCGCGGTACAGGTCACCGGTGGCCTCCCAGGGGGCGATGCACACCAGGTGGGGCGGAACCTGGGCGGCGATGCGGAGCTGGGCCATGCCCACGCCGGAGTTGCCGAACAGGCCCACGCGGCCATCGCACCAGGGCTGCTGGGCGCACCACTCCACGAAGTCGTAGCCGTCGCGGCCCTCCTGAGTGCCCATGAACACCGCGTCGCCCTCACTGTGACCGATGCCTCTGGGGTCGATGTTGGCGATGCCGTAGCCGTGTCGGCACCAGTAGCCGGGGTCGGCGGACTCGAACTTGGCCATCTTGGACACGGTGCGGGGCGGCACGCCCATCAGCTGCCACTCTGCGAAGCCGTCGCCGGGGCGCTTGCCGAAGGGGCTCCAGGAGCCGATGATGGGCACCGGGCCGCTGTCCTTGGGCAGGAAGATGTCCACATAGATGGTGGTGCCGTCCCGCAGGGGGACCGCCACGTCCTGGTGGCAGATGATGCCGGGGGCGGCGTCGTAAGTGCGCTGGTTGAAGTCAGCCACAAAGGTGAACATATCCCGCTCCTCGGGGGGCAGGGCATCCTGCTCGGCCCTGGAGAGGGGCTTGCGCATCTTCCGGTAGATGACGTCGATGGTCTCGTCGCCGAACTGGGTGGGGACGATCTTGTACTTGGGGTCGTTCAGATACTTTTCGGGGATCATGTTTGACAGCCCTCCTGTTGAAATACCGTTCCGGGCGGAGCCGGAAGCTCCGCCGGGGGGGATTTCCCCTGTTGCCACCACTTTAAGCCTTTGAGGGCAAACTTTCTATTAAATTATTGCGGGATTTCGGGCCAATTATTTGAGTTTTCCAGGAAGTCTCTCCAAAACCTCCCATCGAAAGGGACAGATAGTCAAAAAATCGATGTTGATTTTTTGACTATCGCTGTTTATAATATCATCAAGGTCAACAAAAGGAGGGGACCCGGATGCCCTATCAAACCAGCAATCCGCCCATAGCGGACATCAGCGTGCTGTCCGTCCAGGGCAGCTACCGCCGCATCTGGCACAACGCCTGCTTCCTGTTCATCCTCAACGGAGAGGTGCAGGTGGAGGTGGACGGCCACGCCTGCTATCTGAACAACAACGGCATCATGCTGGTGGAGGCGGACACCCCCTACACCGTCACCGGCCACGGCAGCAATCTGCTCATGACCATCCGCATGGACTACGACTTCTTCGCCCAGGGCAAGGCCGCCCGGGGCATGGGGACGCTGGTGTGCAACTCGGCGGAGGACGGCGAGCGGGACTACTCCATGCTCCGGCAGATGCTCTCACACCTGGCGCTGAACTACTTTGAGGCGGGGGACAGCGGGGATCTGCGGCAGCTGGAGCTGTGCTACTCCCTGCTGTACTATCTGAACACCACCCACTATGTGGCCTCGGAGGCGGACGTGGCCGGCGGCGTGTCCAACGAGAAGCGGGGAAGGCAGATCATCTCCTACATAGAGAGCAACTATATGCACGAACTCCAGCTGGAGGATCTGGCCCAGCTGGCCTATCTGTCCCCCTCCTACCTGTCCCGCCTGTTCAAAAAGATGACGGGCAAGAACTTCAAGGCATACCTCCAAGAGGTGCGCCTGCGCCACGCGGTGGAGGATATGCGCCGCACCGAGCAGACCATCACCGCCATCGCCTACAACAACGGCTTCCCCAATGTCAGCGCCCTGAACACCGCCATCCGCAAGGAGTTCAACATGGCCCCCAACGAGCTGCGCCGCTCCCTGGCGGAGGAGCCGCCCGAGGCGGCGGAGACCTCCCCCTTCGAGGTGGTGGAGTACGGCAGCGTGCGCACCAACCTGCAGATCCTGGCCGGCGCCGAGCCTCCCAAGTCCATGGGCATCTACCGCTTCCCCGACCAGGTGGAATATAAGGTGGAGGACGTGAGCCGCTTCCAGCCCATCCGGCCCATCTGGAAGGCCATGATCAACGTGGGCACCATCCAGAGTCTGGCCAACGTGGGCGTGGAAAACCAGCTCCGGCTGGTCCAGGACGAGATCGGCTTCCAGTACGCCCGGCTGGAGAGCGTCCTCACCGACGAGTCCATCCCCAGGATGTCCGACGGCAACTACAACTTCTCCTACTTCGACCGCACCATCGAGCTGCTCCTGGGCCTGAAGATGATCCCCTTCCTGGACCTGTCCCTGAAGGGGGACTACATCCTGCTGTCCGAGACCAAGGTCATCTACCGGGGCGGCAAGCCCCAGACCCAGGCCTCCGACCGGGCCTTCATCAATAAGGTGTCCGCGCTGCTGCGCCACTGCGTCAACACCTTCGGCGCCAACGAGGTGGAGCGCTGGGGGGTGGAGATCGGCGTGCTGCACGACGCCATGCTCACTCTGCTGGAGCGGCCCGAGGACTATGTTCGCCGGTTCAAGACGGTGCGGACCATGATCAAGGAGTGGCTGCCCAATATGCTGCTGGGCGGCCCGGACCACAACATCGCTATGGAGCCCGACTTTCTGGAGAAGATCCTCGCCCTGCTCCAGAAGGAGGGGATCTCCTTCGACTTCTTCTCCCTGTGCGCGGTGCCCCACGTCCGCACCGTCCTGGAGGACGGCACCTTTCACTTCGTGTTCTCCCCCAACCCCAACTATGTGCGGGACTGCGTGCAGGAGATCCGGGACATTCTGGACCGGGCGGGGATGACCGGGCTGCCCATCTGGGTCACCGCCTTCGGCCCCGACGTGCGCACCCGCAACCACGTCAACGACAGCTGCTATCAGGCCACCTTCATCGCCAAGAACACCATCGACCTCATCGGCCTGGTGGACGTGATCGGCTACTGGCAGCTATCCGACGTGGACACCGAGTATGTAGACACCCCCCGCATCCTCTTCGGCGGCACCGGCATCCTGTCCAAGGACGGGCTGAAAAAGCCGGGGTTCACCACCCTGAAGCGGCTCAGCTCCATCAACACCCTGCTGGTGGAGAAGACGGGCAGTATGCTCCTCACCACCAACGCTATCAATACCTATAACATCGTTCTGTATAACTACGCCCACTTTACCAACGTCTACTGCCTGTCCAGCGGCGAGGGGGTCACCTACGACAACGCCTACACCGTCTTTGGGGACGCCGCCACCCGGGACATCACGGTGAACCTTGGGGGCCTCCAGCCCGGCCGGTACAAGGTCATCACCACCACCCTCAACCGGGAGTCGGGCAGCTTGTTCGACGAGTGGCTCCGCTACGGCATCATCGACGACCTCCAGCCCCACGACATCCGCTACCTGCGGGACATCGTCCACCCCCACCGGGCGGTGCGCTACCAGGAGTGCGAGGACGGCCGGCTGGAACTGACCATACAGATGCTCCCCCACGAGGTGAAATTCCTCATCATCATCCGGGAGCTGTGACCGCGGGACCACGCGAAAAAGCCGTCCGGAGGGCCATTAGGCCCTCCGGACGGCTTTTCTCGGCTTTTGACCGGGAGCAGAACAAAAAATCAGGGTGGATTTTTGCACGGTTTTTCCGCCTTTTCTCCGGCGAAACGAAAGTTGGATATTTTTTGAGTGGAAAACTGTCATGAATTCGGGTGCTGTCCGGCGGAACGAATGATATCCTTGAGTCACAATACCGGCGCACCGCGCCGTGACGGAGGGATATTATGGACTTTCAAGCGTATAACAAGATCCTGATCTGTAAGGACGATATCGAGAACGTGACGGTGGGCGGCGTGACCATCGGCTACCAGTTCAAGATCAAGTATCCGTCCTATCGGGGCGCCTTCCTGAGCTGCATCGAGGCCCTCTCCTTCAAGGTGGACGGCAGGGATGTGCCCGCCGGCCTGGTCACTTTCCGGCTCAACGGCAAGGACTTCCTGCTCTCTGAGCTGCCCGAGTGCTTCAAGGAGTACTGGTTCGTCCGCACCCCCGCCGTCATCTTCGTGCGGCAGGACGGCGGCATCGCCCCCGGCGAGCACACCGTGAACGTGTACATGAGGCACCGGGTGCCCTATACCGGCTACTTCGGCCAGTATCTCACCCTGGACAGCGACGTGACCGAGACCCGGAAAGCGGTTTGAGAAAGGACGGTAATTACAATGAGCGACATCAAGATCGGCATCTCCCTCTACAGCTTTTCCACCGAGTTCATCCACGAGAAGCTGGACTTTGAGGGCATTTTGAAGAAGGCCCACGACATGGGCTACCAGGGCGTGGAGATCGTGGCCGCCCAGATGGTCCCCGAGTACCCCTATCCCTCTGACGAGTGGCTGGCGGAGTGCAAGGCGCTTCTGGCCAAGTACGAGCTGGAGCCCGTGTGCTGGAGCGCCTACATCGACATGGGCATCCGCTCCGACCGGGATTTGACCGAGGAGGAGATCATCCAGTTCACCGTCAACGACCTGATCTACGCCAAGAAGGCGGGCTTCCCCATGGTCCGCACCCAGCACGCCATCTCCCCCAAGATCTTCCGGCAGATGATCCCCTTCTGCAAGGAGCTGGGCGTCAAGCTGACCATCGAGATGCACCACCCCCACCACCCCGAGGTCCCCGTGTGGAAGGAGTATTTCGAAATCATGAAGGGCGAGGGCAAGGGCTGGCTGGGCTTCGTGCCCGACTTCTCCATCTTCCAGACCATGCCTCACAAGCTGTATCTGGACCAGGCGGTCTCCTTCGGCTGCCGGCCTGAGAAGCTGGCGGAGATCGTGGAGCTGCACCGCAATCACGCGGATTACAGCGTGGTGGAAAAGGGCGACTTCAACGACATCGAGAAGCACACCGCAGAGGAGATGTTCGGCAAGTTCTCCGCCCCCGCCAAGATGGAGCAGTGGAAGGACATGATCGACTGCGCCTTCTATATGCACGGCAAGTTCTACTACCTGGACAACGACGACCACGACCCCTGCATCCCCTTTGAGGAGATCATCGCCGAGGTCAAGCGGCTGGGCTACAAGGGCTACATCGCCAGCGAGTACGAGGGCCACCACTTCGACGAGACCATCGACTCCGAGGAGCAGCTCCGGCACTTCGTGGCCCTGATGAACAAGAATCTGAACGCTTAACGGTACATAACAAGGAGGAAACGACAATGAAGAACGGAAAACTGCAGGTGGGCATCATCGGCTGCGGCGGCATCGCCAACAACAAGCACCTCCCCGCCCTCAAGAGCCAGAGCGACAAGTGCGACGTGGTGGCCTTCTGCGACATCATCGAGGAGCGGGCCGTCAAGCTGTGCAAGGAGTACGGCACGGCGGACGCCAAGGTCTATACCGACTACAACGAGCTGCTGGCGGACAAGGACATCGACGTGGTCCACGTCCTCACCCCCAACGTGGCCCACTGCCCCATCACCGTGGCCGCCTTTGAGGCCGGCAAGCACGTCATGTGCGAAAAGCCCATGGCCCACTGCTCCGCCGACGCGCAGAAGATGATCGACGCCTGGAAGAAGAGCGGCAAGAAGTTCACCATCGGCTACCAGAACCGGTTCCGCCCGGAGGTCCAGAACCTGAAAAAGGCCTGCGACGCCGGCGACCTGGGCGACGTGTACTACGGCAAGGCCCACGCGGTGCGCCGCCGCGCCGTCCCCACCTGGGGTGTGTTCCCCAACAAGGCCCTCCAGGGCGGCGGCCCCCTCATCGACATCGGCACCCACGCCCTGGACATCACCCTGTG
>CANQKJ010000051.1 GCA_947624465.1 uncultured Oscillospiraceae bacterium | reverse complement strand
CGCCGGGGAAGGAGGAGGACAGCTCCTCCAACTTCTCCAGGCGCTTGATGTAGTACTCTACGTTCTCCTTGCGGGCGCCGGGGCGGGCGGCGGAGATGGCGTCGGCCGCCTGGACCAGGCAGGCCACGATGGTCTTGGCCTCCACGTCGCCGTGGTGGGCCTCGATGGCGTGGATGACGGCCTCGCTCTCATGGTACTTCCGGGCCAGCTCCACGCCCAGCTGGACGTGGGAGCCCTCCACCTCGTGGTCCACCGACTTGCCCAGGTCGTGGAGCAGGCCGGCCCGCTTGGCCTCGGCCACGTTGGCGCCCAGCTCGGCGGCCAGCAGGCCCGCCAGGTGGGAGACCTCGATGGAGTGGTTCAGCACGTTCTGGCCGAAGCTGGTGCGGTAGTGCTGGCGGCCCAGCAGCTTCACCAGCTCGGGGTTCAGGCCGTGGACGTTGGTCTCGAACACGGCGCGCTCGCCCTCGGCGCGGATGGTGGCGTCCACCTCCCGCTTGGCCTTCTCCACCATCTCCTCGATGCGGGTGGGGTGGATGCGGCCGTCCAGGATGAGCTTCTCCAGGGCCAGCCGGGCGATCTCCCGGCGCACCGGGTCGAAGCAGGACACGGTGATGGCCTCGGGGGTGTCGTCGATGATGAGGTCCACGCCGGTCATGGTCTCCAGGGTGCGGATGTTCCGGCCCTCCCGGCCGATGATGCGGCCCTTCATCTCGTCGTTGGGGAGCGGCACCACGGACACGGTGGCCTCGGACACATGGTCGGCGGCGCACCGCTGGATGGCCAGGGCGATCTGCTCCCGGGCGTAGGTGTCGGCCTCCTCCTTGAAGCGGGCTTGGATCTCCTTGAGCTTTACAGCCTCCTCGTGGGTGACCGAGTCGGCCAGCTGATCGATGAGGTAGCGCTTGGCCTCGTCCACCGTCAGGCCGGAAATGCGCTCCAGCATCTCCAGCTGGTCGGTTTTGATCTTGTCCAGCTCCGCCTTCTCCGCGTCCAGCGCGGCGATGCGGGCGGTGACGGCCTCCTCCTTGCGCTCCAGGTTCTCCAGCTTCTTGTCCAGGTTCTCCTCCTTCTGGTTCAGGCGGTTCTCCTGGCGCTGGACCTCGGCCCGGCGGTCCTTGATCTCCTTGTCGAACTCGCTGCGGGCCTTGAGAATTTCCTCTTTTGCCTCCACGGTGGCCTCGCGCTTCTTGCTCTCGGCGCTCCGTGTGGCCTCGTTGATGATGCGCAGGGCCTCCTCCTCGGCGGAGCCGATCTCCCGCTCCGCGGCGGCCTTCCGGTGCTGATAGCCCACGACCAGGCCGATGGCGAGACAGATCGCGCCCGCGGCCACGGCCACGATGACCAGTACGAACACTGGGACTTGCATTTGAGTTCCACACCTCCTGTTACATAAGTTTTTTGACGTTTTTCAAAGCAAAATGAAACGCGATACGCATAAAAGCGCACCGCGATAATCGAAAAACCGCCCCAATTTGGGCGCACTATTCGGGTTTACAATCTATCAAACGGACCGTATAGAAAACGCCGGACGGCGCTGCAAACTCAAAAAACGGGGAACATCCCACGGTTTTTCAGAATTATCCTCTAACATTGTAAAGGCCGGACGCTTTCCTGTCAAGGGGGTTTTCAAACAATATTTCGGGACTTACAGACAAAAACTCCCCCGTTCGGGGGAGTTTTACGGCCTTGCCACGGAGAGGGTACGGGCGCCGGAGAGGGTGAAGGACTTTTCCAGTCCCTCGGTGACGGTGACCGAGCCGTCCTCCGAGACCAGGATGGCCTCGAAGTCCCGGTGGGTCCGCCAGTAGTCCAGGGCCTTCTCCCGGCCCATGACGAACAGGGCGGTGGACAGGGCGTCGGCATAGAGGCCGGAGTCCGCCGCCACCGTGACCGAGAACAGCCCGCTCCGGGCGGGGGCGCCGGAGGCGGGGTCCATGATATGCCAGTAGCGGACGCCGTCCTCCTCAAAATACCGCTCGTATCCGCCGGAGGTGACCACCGCCTTGTTTGAGACGGACACCACGCCCAGATACCCCTCCGTGTCCGCCGGGTCCCGGACGGCCACCCGCCAGTCGGACCCGTCGGGTTTGGAGCCGATGGTGTGGATGTTCCCGCCCAGCTCCAGCAGGGCGCTCTCCACGCCCTTTTCCCGCAGCAGGGCGGCCAGCTCGTCCCCGGCGTACCCCTTGGCCACGGCGCCCAGGTCGAGTTCCGCGCCGGCCGGCAGGGAGGCGGCGTTCCCCTCCAGCCGCACCTTGGTGTAGTCCACCTTCTCCAGCAGGGCGGAGAGGGTATCCCCGCCGGGGACGGCGTAGTCCCCGGTGGTGAAGCCCCAGGCCCTGACCACGGGATAGATGGTGACGTCCAGCGCGCCGCCGGTCCGGGCGCAGAGTTCCAGGGAGCGGGACAGCAGCTCGGCCGTGTCGGGGGAGAGCGCCGCGGTCCTCTCCCGGTTGAGGGCGGCGATCTCGCTGTCCGGGTCGGTGACGGACAGGCGGGCCTCCAGCTCCAGTACCCGGTCCCTGGCGGCGGAGAGGGCGTCCGCCTCCCCGCCGTACACGGTGAGGGTCATCACCGTGTCCATGGCGGCGAAGGTGGTCTCTGCCGGCTCCGACCGGGGCGCGCAGCCGGCGCACAGCAGCGGGCACAGCGCCAGGAGGGCGGAGAGGACCCGGAGGAGGCGGGGCCTGCTCATCTCACCGCCTCGGGGATGGAGTCGTCCTCGTCGATCCACTCCTTCTGCACGTCCACCACCCGGTACGCGGCAGGGGTATCCCGCACCACCACGCGGCTGATGCCCGCGTTGATGATGAGACGGCGGCACATGGAACAGCAGCTGGTGCCCTGCAGCAGCTCCCCGGTGGCCGGGTCCCTGCAGGCCAGGTACAGGGTGGCCCCCAGCACCTCCCGCCGGGAGGCGGAGATGATGGCGTTGGCCTCGGCGTGGACGGAGCGGCACAGCTCGTACCGCTCCCCGGAGGGGATGTTCATGGCCTCCCGGGCGCAGTAGCCCAGATCCCCGCAGTTCTTCCGGCCCCGGGGGGCGCCGTTGTAGCCGGAGGAGACGATCTCGTCGTTCTGGACGATGATGGCCCCGTAGTGCCGGCGCATACAGGTGGAGCGCTCCGATACGGTAGAGGCGATGTCCAGGTAGTAGTTTTCCTTGTCGATGCGGGCCATGGCGGCGGCCTCCTTTTCGCGATGTGGCTCAAGTATAGCAGGTTTTTCCCGGATAGGCAACGAAAGATTCACATTTTGTTTACGCTTACCCCATTGACGGGGGCAAAACGGAGGCTTAATATAGAGTTATCCTTCAGGTATGCTCCAAAACCGCCCGGCGAGGAGGTGAACGCCCATGATCCGGCGGGCTTTGACCCAGTTCATGGCGGGCCGCTACGGCGGCGACCAGCTGAATATGTTCCTCATCGTGGTCTATGTGATCCTCTGCGTCGTCGGGCTGTTCGTCCGCTGGGGGGTCCTGGAACTCATCGCTCTGGTCCTGGTGATCGTCTGCCTGTTCCGAATGCTGTCCCGCAATATCGACAGGCGGCGGGCGGAGAACGCCAAATTCCTTCAGCTCGTCCGGCCCGTCGCCCGGAGCTTCGCCTCCTTCCGCACCCGGATGGCCGATAAGGACCACCGCTACTTCAAGTGCCCCAACTGCGGCCAGCAGATGCGGGTGCCCAGGGGCAAGGGCCGCATCACCGTCCACTGCCGGTCCTGCGGCGCCACCTTCGAGGAGAAAAGCTGACACCAAAACGCGATCCCCCGCGGCCGCAGGCCGCGGGGGATTTTTGCGGGGCGGGACCGGGGGTCATCCCTGTCCGCCGGTAGCATATTGCACAAAGAACGCCGGACCCGGAGAGCAAAAATGACGAAAGCATGGGAGGGGCATTGGCAAAGATTGTCCCGTGTGGTATAGTGCGTTCGACGGGCGCGCGCGCCCTTCGGACCGTCCGCGCGGCCCGGTCCATTTTGCGGAAAGCGGGGAGAGGAGTTCCCTATGATCATCTACGACTGGAGAGACCGGCTCTTTACCCTCCACACCGAAAACACCACCTATCAGATGAAGGCGGACGAGTATGGCGTGCTGCTGCACACATACTACGGCCCCCGCGTCTCCGGCGGGGACCTGTCCCGGCTGATCCGCTATGCCGACCGGGGGTTCTCCCCCAGCCCCGCCGAGTCGGGCCGGGACCGCACCTACTCCCTGGACGTGCTGCCCCAGGAGTTCTCCTGCGCCGGCGCGGGGGACTTCCGCCTGCCCTCCATCGAGCTGGAGCTGCCCGACGGCAGCCATACGGCCGATCTGCGCTATACCGGCCACGAGATCAGGCGGGGCAAGTACGCCCTGGATGGGCTCCCCGCCTTTTTCGGCGGGGAGGAGGACGCGGATACCCTCGCCGTCACCCTGGAGGACAGGACGGCCCGGGTATCGGTGGAGCTGCTCTACGGCGTGTTCGAGAAGTACGATCTCATCACCCGGGCCGTCCGGGTGACCAACCGGGGAGAGGGGCCGGCGGTCCTGTGCCGGATCGCCTCCCTATGCCTGGACTTCCCCTGCGCCGACCTGGACCTCATCACCTTCGACGGGGCCCACGCCATGGAGCGGCGTCTCCACCGGGCCCCGCTGCGCCCCGGCGTCCAGTCGGCGGGCAGCGTCCGGGGGATGTCCAGCCACCAGCACAATCCCTTCGTCGTCCTCTGCGAGAGGGACGCGGGGGAGGAGCACGGCCTGTGCTGGGGGGCCATGCTGCTGTACAGCGGCAATTTTGAGGCCGCCGCGGAGCTGGGCCAGTTCGGGGACGCCCGGCTCACCCTGGGCATCCACCCCTTCCACTTCCGCTGGACCCTGGGGCCGGGGGAGACCTTCACCGCCCCGGAGGCGGCCCTGGTGTGCGCCCCCGGCGGCCTGGGACCCATGAGCCGGCAGTTCCACCGGGCCATCCGGGAGCGCCTGCTCCGGGACCCGTATCAGGACCGGCCCAAGCCCGTGCTGCTCAACAGCTGGGAGGCCTTTTACATGGGGTTCGACGAGGAGAAGCTGCTCTCCCTGGCCCGGGCCGGGAAGGAGCTGGGGGCGGAGCTGTTCGTGCTGGACGACGGCTGGTTCGGCCGCCGGGACGACGACACCACGAGCCTGGGGGACTGGTCCGCGAACGCCAAAAAGCTCCCCGGCGGCCTGGCCGGCCTGTGCGGGAAGCTGAACGCCATGGGGATGGAGTTCGGCCTGTGGATCGAGCCGGAGATGGTCAGCGAGGACAGCGAGCTGTACCGCGCCCACCCGGACTGGGTCCTGTGCCCTCCCGGCCGCCCCCACATCAGGAGCCGGCAGCAGCTGGTGCTGGACTTCACCCGCCCCGAGGTACGGGAGCACGTCTTTCAGGCCATCCGCGCCGCCCTGGACGGGGCGGACGTCCGCTACCTGAAGTGGGACATGAACCGCGGCCTCACCCAGGTCTGGTCTCCCGCGCTGCCCCCGGACCGGCAGGGGGAACTCTATCACCGCTATGTGCTGGGGGTCTACGACCTGCTGGAGCGCTTCCACCGGGAATGGCCCCGGATCCTCATCGAGGGCTGCGCCGGCGGCGGCGGCCGGTTCGACGCCGGGATGCTCTACTATACCCCCCAGATCTGGTGTAGCGACAACACCGACGCCATAGACCGGCTCCACATCCAGTACGGCACCTCCTTTGCCTATCCCCCCTGCGCCATGGGGGCCCATGTGTCCGCCTCCCCCAACGAGCAGAACGGCCGGTCCACCCCCCTGGAGACCCGCGGGACGGCGGCCATGTCCGGGGCCTTCGGCTATGAGATGGACGTGCGCGGGCTGTCCCCGGAGGAGCGGGCCGTTGTCTCCCGGCAGATCGAACTGTACAGGGACTGCTATGATCTCATCCGCCGCGGGGACTACTACCGCCTGTCCCCGCCGGGGGAGGAGGGCGTCCCCGCCGCGTGGGCCCACGTCTCCCCCGACCGCCGGGAGGCCCTGGTGTCCGTGGTGGCCGGCCCCACCGGGGCGGCCCGCCCCTTCCGCACCCTGCGGCTGAGGGGCCTGGACCCCGCCCTCGTCTACCGGGTGGAGGGGGACGGCAGGCTGTGGCCCGGCGACGTGCTCATGGCCGCCGGCTGGCCCATCCCCCGGATGGGGGAGTACGAATCCCTGCGTCTCCGTCTGCGGGCGGAGCCCTGAGCCGCTCCGCCCGGTTTGTCCGCGCCGGCGCCGCTCCGGCCCGTGGAGCGCGCCGCCGCCGGGGGATTTTGGCTGCACGGGGGCCTTTGACATATTATTTTGAACGTGTTATTATATTAAATAGGTAAAAATTCGTGCAGGAGTGATAGCCCTATGCTTCACATCGCGATCGCAGAGGATGATCCCGTGTGCGCCCGGCAGCTCTGCCAGTTCATCGAGACCTTTGGCCGGGAGTCCGCCCAGGCGTTCACCACCGCTGTCTTCCCCGACGGGGAAAAACTGGTGGCCGCCTACGACGCGCAGTTCGATATCATCCTGATGGATGTGGAGATGCCCGTCATGGACGGCATGACGGCGGCGGGCTACATCCGCCGGATGGACCCGGCCGTGGTCATCATCTTCATCACCAATATGGCCCAATACGCCATCAAGGGCTATGAGGTGGACGCCCTGGATTATGTGCTCAAGCCGATGAGCTACTTCTCGTTCACCCAGCGGCTGAGCCGCGCCATCTCCCGCATCCAGGCCCGGCGCAAGGCCTATGTGACCCTCCCCGTCAAAGGGGGGACCATGCGGCTGGAATCCGGCGACCTCTACTATGTGGAGAGCCAGGGGCACCAGCTGTTCTACCACACCCGCTCCGGGGTATATCAGGCCTCGGGCACCATCCAGCAGGCGGAGCAGGACCTGGAGGGCATGGGCTTCTTCCGCTGCAACAAGGGGTATCTGGTGAACCTGGAGCACGTGGACGGCATCCAGGAGAACTGCGCCAGGGTCAGGGGAGACAGCCTGCTCATCAGCCGGGGCCGGCGGGCCGCCTTTATGGAGGCGCTGGCCGATTATGTGGGGGGGACGCGGCGATGAACGTCACCCCCAACATCCCCCGGCTGTTCACCGCTCTGGCCGAGTGGTGCGCCTGCCTGGTGTTTATCCTGCGGGCCCCAAAACGGCCCGGCATGAATAAGATCGCCCTCACCACCGCGCTGCTGGCGGCGCTGTGCGTCCAATGCGTCTTTCTGGAGGCCACCGGCACCCTGCCGCTGGTCTACTGGTTCCCCTGCATGGGGGTGGCCGCCCTGCTCATGCTGGGACTCGTCTGGCTGTGCTGCGATATCAAGGCCGTCCCCGCGGTGTATGTCACCGCCCGGGCCTTCCTGCTGGCTGAGCTGGCCGCCTCCCTGGAGTGGCAGATCTATTACTACTTCGCCAGCGCCTTCCACCTGTCGGGACCGGCCGCGTCGGCGGCTTTCCTGATCCCCGTCTACGCCCTGTTCTTCGGCGGCGTCTATCTGGCGGAGGAGCTGCGGAAGGAACCCCGTTCCCCCCTGCCGGACCGCCCCGCCGAGCTGATCCTCCCCCTGGCCATCGCCCTGGCCTCCTTCTGCATCGGCAACCTGAGCTTTGTGGTCAGCGACAGCCCCTTTTCCACCGGAATCGTGGCCGACATCCACACCATCCGCACCCTGTCCGACCTGGCCGGTGTGGCGGCGCTGTTCGCCTACCACATCCAGCGCTCCGAGTTCCACACCCGGCAGGAGCTGGACTCCATCCAGAGCATCCTGCAGAACCAGTACATCCAGTACCGCCAGTCGAGGGAGAGCATCGACCTCATCAACCATAAGTATCACGACCTGAAGCACCAGATCGCCGTCCTCCGGGCCGAGACCGACCCGGAGCGCCGCTCCGCCTTCCTGGACGAGATGGAGAGCGAGATCCGGGACTATGAGGCCCAGAACAAGACGGGGAACCCGGTGCTGGACACGGTGCTTACCAGCAAGAGCCTATACTGCGCCCGGCACGGCATCCAGCTCACCTGCGTGGCGGACGGGGCCCTGCTGAACTTCATGAACGTGGTGGACCTGAGTTCCCTCTTCGGCAACATTCTGGACAACGCCATCGAGTGTGAGCTTCGCATCGCGGACAAGTCCAGGCGGCTGGTCCACCTGGTGGTCTGCAGCCGAAAGGACCTGTTGTTCATCCAGTGTGAGAACTACTGCGACGATCCCCCCGCCCTGGAGGAGGACGGGCTGCCCAAGACCACCAAGGGCGACCCCGACCGCCACGGCTACGGGCTGAAATCCATCCGCTATACCGCCGAAAAGTACGGCGGCTCCATGTCCATCAACATCAAAGACGACTGGTTCGAGCTGACTGTGGTCATCCCCCTGGCCCAGACGGGCTGAGCCGTCCGCGCTTTACGCCCCCCGGCTGCCGCTTCGCGTAGGCAGAGGGGGCGTTTTTTGTGCAGTTTGCCATATCGCTTTGCAGTTTGCGCTCCGAAACGCGCAGTTTGTGCAATTCCGCAACACGGACGTAAAATTTGTGATAGAATCCCTTCGCAATGGCGCGGGAATGGCCATCCCGCGCCCCGCACAGCTTTTGGAAAAGTCAAATTTGGAAAAGTAGGAGGAATTCAAATGTTAGGCATCAACATGTAAGACGTGATCACTACGCTGGGCCTGATCAGGAACTACCTGATCGCCCTGGGCGTCATCCTCGTAGTGGCCATCGTCATCACCATTGCGGCCATCAAGATCAAGAAGCCCCTGAAAGGTCTGGTCCGCGGCTCCGCCTGGATGGCCTTTTTGCTGGCCCTCGTCATCATCGTGGACCTGATCCTGACCGGTCCCCTGTACGGCATCGTCAGCATGGCGCTCCGCGGCGGCGGCGACATCAGTGAGCAGAGCATCACCGACGCCAGCGCCCTGTGCGAGGAGATCGCCGACGAGGGCTTCGTCCTGCTGAAGAACGACGGCGTCCTCCCCCTGGGCGACGGCGCCAAGGTCAACACCTTCGGCTGGTCCTCCACCAACCCCGTGTACGGCGGCACCGGCTCCGGCTCCCTGTCCGGTCTGTATGAGACGGTCTCCCTGCTCCAGGGCCTGACCAACGCCGGCATCGAGTACAACACCACTCTGACCGACTTCTACACCGGCTGGCGTGCCAAGCGCCCCACCATCGGCATGATGGGCCAGGACTGGACCGTCCCCGAACCCAGCATGAGCGACTACGACGGCGCCGGCGTGTTTGAGAACGCCGTTTCTTACTCCGATACCGCCATCATCGTCCTGGCCCGCTCCGGCGGCGAGGGCGCCGACCTGCCCACCTCTTTGGATCCCAGCTTCGAGTCCACCTTCACCGACGACGGCAGCGGCACCATGTTCTCCGCCAGCGGCCTGCGCTACAGTGAGTATCCCGAGGATCTGGACGCCTCCAAGCACTACCTGGAGCCCACCACCCGTGAGCTCGCCATGATCGACCGCGTGACCAGCGAGTTCGACAAGGTCATCGTCGTCATCAACGCCTCCAACGCCATGGAGCTGGGCTGGGTGGAGGACTATCCCCAGATCGGCGCCGTCATCCTGGCCCCCGGCCCCGGCCAGACCGGCTTCAACGCCCTGGGCGATATCCTCACCGGTAAGGTCAACCCCTCCGGCAAGACCGTCGACACCTTTGTCTATGATTTGACCGATACGCCCTATTTCAACAACATCGGCGAGTTCAAGTACACCAACATGGACGACGTGGCCCCTCTGTCCTACGGCTTCCCCGTGATCCCCAACTTCGTCAACTATGTCGAGGGCATCTACGTGGGCTACCGCTGGTATGAGACCGCCGCCGCCGAGGGTGTCATCGACTACGACAAGACCGTTGTGTATCCCTTCGGCTATGGCCTGAGCTACACCACCTTCGAGCAGACCATGGGCGCCATCTCCGAGTCCGACGGCACCATCACCTTTGACGTGACCGTGAAGAACACCGGCTCTGTGGCCGGCAAGGACGTGGTCGAGGTCTACTACAACCCGCCCTACACCAACGGCGGCATCGAGAAGTCCGCCGCCAACCTGGTGGCCTTCGCCAAGACCGGCGTCATCGAACCCGGCCAGACCGAGACCGTGAAGATCTCCTTCGCCGTGGAGGATATGGCCTCCTACGATTACAAGGACGCCGGCTGCTGGGTGCTGGAGCAGGGCGACTACGAGATCTCCATCAACACCGACGCTCACAACAAGATCGACTCCCAGACCTACACCGTGGGCAGCACCGTCACCTATGACGAGGGCAACCCCCGCTCCACCGACAAGATCGCCGCTGTCAACCAGTTCGACTATGCCGCCGGCGATGTGACCTATCTGTCCCGCCAGGACAAGTTCGCCAACTATGATGTTGCCACCGCGGCTCCCACCAACACCGAGATGGACGCGGAGATGAAGGCTACCTTCTACAACAGCGTCACCTATGATCCTACCCAGTTCAACAACCCCGACGATGTCATGCCCACCACCGGCAAGAAGGGCAGTCTGAAGCTGACCGATATGCGCGGGCTGGACTATGACGATCCCAAGTGGGATGAGCTGCTGGATCAGCTGTCCGTGGAGGATATGGTCAACCTGATCGCCGTGGGCGGCTATCAGAGCGTCGCTGTCAGCTCCGTGGGCAAGACCCAGCAGGTGGACTGCGACGGCCCCGCCTCCATCAACAACAACTTCACCGGCAAGGC
>CANQKJ010000050.1 GCA_947624465.1 uncultured Oscillospiraceae bacterium | reverse complement strand
GGGCTTCTACGTCTATAACGCCGACCGCACCAAGACCCCCGTCGACGAGCTGTAAGACGACACGCCGTTTTAAGGAGGATCATTTATGGATTTCAAACTGACCAAGGAGCAGGAGATGCTCCGCAAGATGTACCAGGAGTTCGCTGAGAACGAGGTCAAGCCCCTGGCCGCCGCGGTGGACGAGGATGAGATGTTCCCCGCCGAGACCGTGAAGAAGATGGCCAAGCTGGGCATGATGGGCATCTACTTCCCCAAGGAGTACGGCGGCGCGGGCGCCGACTACCTCTCCTATGTCATGGCCGTGGAGGAGATGTCCAGGGTGTGCGCCACCACCGGCGTCGTCCTGTCCGCCCACACCTCCCTGTGCTGCAACCCCATCTTCGACTACGGCACCGAGGAGCAGAAGAAGAAGTATCTGCCCAAGCTGTGCTCCGGCGAGTGGCTGGGCGCCTTCGGCCTGACCGAGCCCGGCGCCGGCACCGACGCCCAGGGCGTGCAGACCACCGCCGTGAAGAACGAGAACGGCGACTGGGTGCTGAACGGCTCCAAGATCTTCATCACCAACGCCGGCTACGCCAACGTGTTCATCATCATCGCCATTACCGGCATCGTGGAGAAGCGGGGCCGCAAGCAGAAGGAACTGTCCGCCTTCATCGTGGAGCGCACCGACAAGGGCTTCTCCGTGGGCAAGCACGAGAAGAAGATGGGCATCCGCGGCTCCTCCACCTGCGAGCTGATCTTTGAGGACTGCGTCATCCCCGGCGACCGGATGCTGGGCAAGCAGGGCAAGGGCTTCAACGAGGCCATGGCCACCCTGGACGGCGGCCGCATCGGCATCGCCTCCCAGGCCTTGGGCATCGCCGAGGGCGCCATCGACGAGACCATCGCCTACACCAAGGAGCGCGTCCAGTTCGGCCGCCGCATCAGCCAGCAGCAGAACACCCAGTTCCAGCTGGCCGATATGTACGCCAAGACCCAGGCCGCCAAGCTGCTGGTCTACTCCGCCGCCATGAAGAAGCAGAACCACGAGGCCTTCGGCGTGGACGCCGCCATGGCCAAGCTGTTCGCCGCCGAGAACGCCAGCGACGTGACCCGCCGCTGCGTGCAGCTGTTCGGCGGCTACGGCTACACCCGTGACTACCCCATCGAGCGCATGATGCGCGACGCCAAGATCACCGAGATCTACGAGGGCACCAGCGAGGTCCAGCGGATGGTCATCTCCGGCGCCATCGGCGTGAAGTAAGAAGGAGGAGAGCGCATTATGAAAATCATTGTCTGTGTCAAGCAGGTGCCCGACACCTCCGGCGTGGTGGCCGTGAAGGAAGACGGCACCATGGACCGCGCCGCCATGGCGACCATCTCCAACCCCGATGATATGAACGCCCTGGAGGCCGCCCTCCAGATCAAAGAGACCAACAAGGACGTGAAGGTCGTCGTGGTCTCCATGGGTCCGCCCCCCACGGAGTCCATGCTCCGGGAGTGCCTGGCCCGGGGCGCCGACGAGGCCTATCTGATCTCCGCCCGGGAGTTCGGCGGCGCCGACACCTGGGCCACCTCCTCCACCATCACCGCCGCCATCGAGAAGATCGGCGTGGAGAAGGACGACATCGTCCTGTGCGGCCGCCAGGCCATCGACGGCGACACCGCCCAGGTGGGCCCCCAGATCGCTGAGAAGCTGGGCCTGCCCCAGGTCACCTACGTCACCGCCATCGACTACAAGGACGGCAAGCTCACCGTCCGCCGCGCCCTGGAGGACGGCTACATGACCATCGGCGTGGAGACCCCCTGCGTGCTGACCTGCATCAAGGAGCTGAACGAGCCGCGGTACATGAGCGTGAGCGGCATCATGGAGTGCTACGCCAAGCCCTACACCGTGTGGGACTTCGAGGCCCTGAAGGACAGCAAGTGGATCTCCGCGGTGGAGAACGTGGGCTTGCGTGGCTCCCCCACCCAGGTGTACAAGTCCTTCTCCCCGCCCGTAAAGGGCAAGGGCACCATGATGGAGGGGGCCGACAAGGCCGCCTGCGAGCAGCTGGTGTCCATCCTGGGCGAGAAGCACATCATTTAAGGGAGGAGCGGAACTATGGCTTTTAACAGTAAAGACACCGCCGCCTTCAAGGGCGTGTGGGTATTTTGTGAGCAGCGGGACGGCGTCATCCTGGGCACCGGCTACCAGCTGCTGAGCGAGGGCCGCAAGCTGGCCGACGATCTGGGCGTGGAGCTGTGCGGCGTGTTGCTGGGCAGCGGCGTCAACGAGCAGTTCGCCAAGGCCCTGGGCGGCTACGGCGCCGACAAGGTGTACGTCTGCGACCACCCCCTGCTGAAGGACTACACCACCGACGCCTACACCAAGGTCCTCTGCGACCTGGTGGAGGAGTACAAGCCCGAGATCTTCCTCATCGGCGCGACCAACATCGGCCGCGACCTGGGCCCCCGGGTGGCCGCCCGGCTGCACACCGGCCTGACCGCCGACTGCACCCACCTGGACATCGACGTGGAGAAGTACAAGGCCTTCCTGAAGACCACCTCCACCATCGACGTGGACAACACCAAGTTTGAGGACAGCAAGAACCTGAAGATGACCCGTCCGGCCTTCGGCGGCCACCTGATGGCCACCATCGTGTGCCCCGACTACCGGCCCCAGATGTCCACCGTCCGCCCCGGCGTGATGCAGACCGCCCCCTATAACGAGGAGACCGCCGCCAGGACCCAGCTGGTCAAGATCGACGTGCAGCTCAGCGAGAGCGACATCCACGTGGACCTGATCGAGATCAAGAAGTCCGCCAAGAAGCTGGTGGACCTGATCGGCGCCGACGTGGTGGTGGCCGTGGGCCGCGGCATCAGCGCCAACCCCAAGCGGGGCATCGAGATTGCCGAGGAGCTGGCCAACGTGCTGGGCGGCGTCGTGGGCGCCTCCCGCGCGGTGGTGGACGCCGGCCTCATCAGCCAGGACCACCAGGTGGGCCAGACCGGCAAGACCGTCCACCCCAAGATCTACGTGGCCCTGGGCATCTCCGGCGCCATCCAGCACCTGGCCGGTATGCAGGACTCCGAGGTCATCATCTCCGTGAACAAGAACGCCTCCGCCCCCATCTTCGACGCCTCCACCTACGGCATCGTGGGCGACCTGTTCAAGGTCGGCCCCATGCTCACCGAGGCCATCGCCAAGTACAAGGCCGCCAAGGCCTGATTTGTGCAAAACCCCCAAAGGCGGCGTCCGGGTCTGTGGATCCGGACGCCGCCTTTTCCGTCATTTTTTGCCGAAAGATGACATTTTTCCGTCAAATCGCCAAAAAGATGGGAATCCGGCCAGAATCCTGCGCCCCTGCCTGTGGACAAATTGAGCAAAAAAACTATTGACAAACGCCCTGTTTCGTATAAAATATTGAGTATGCTTGTGTTTATACTTTGCGGACAGATGTATTTCTGACGTGAGCGAAACGGCATTGCGGCCCGCGGCCGCGGGCCGCTTTCGTCCCGGTTTACCGGGACGCTTTCGCGAGGCAAAGCGATAAACAGAGGCTTGACGCGTTTAATCTCCAGGCGGCGCGCCATCCGCGCCATCCGCCGAAGGTTAAAGATACTTATTAAGGAGGAAACCAATGATGAAGAGAATCCTTGCTCTGCTGCTGGCTCTGGTCATGGTCGTGGCCCTGTGCGCCTGCGGCCCCAAGGACCCGGGCACCGCCAGCACCCCCGGCACTGAGACCACCCCCAGCGCCGCGCCCACCGCGGAGCCCCCTGCCGACGACGCGAGGGAACCCCTCGACCTGGCCGCTGTGGACGCCCTGCTGGCCGAGGGCAATTATGACGACGCCTGCTGGATGCTCTATGACTACTGGCTGGGCGACTTCTACGAGCTGCTGACCGCCGCCACCGCCGAGACCAAGAACCTGTCCCTGCGGTACGCCATGATGGCCCAGGCCGAGGCCAAGCTGGATGAACAGGCCCTGTTCACCATCACCACCAACGACGGCAACCGGTACGGCATCAGCCGCATCATCCCCCACTCCGACACCTCCACCACCTGGGGTCTGGATGAGTACCGCCAAGGTTACAAGATCTTTGTCGATCAGCTCCTGACCCCCGACGAGCGCGCCGAGCTGCTCTCCGCCTGGGCGGACGCCGACACCATCCAAGACTACTACGCCTTTGTGAAGCAGTGGATCGCCGACAAGGGCTATACTCAGGTGACCAGCTACACTGCCGGTCAGACCGAGGGCCCCCAGACCTGGGACGGCATCATCACCTCCCTGGCGCTGGACCATGAGTATATCGCTCCCACCGTCTCTCCCCTGCTCCGGTATGACGGCAAGAACCAGCTCCAGCCCGACATGGCCGAGAGCTATGAGGTCTCCGAGGACGGCATGACCTACACCTTCCACATCCGCAAGGGGATGCAGTGGGTGGATCAGCAGGGCCGCGAGCTGGGCCATGAGGTCACCGCCCACGACTGGGTGACCGGCGCCCGCCACCTGGCCGACTTCCCCTCCGAGCTGGGCTATATGTTTGAGCCCGGCTACGCCAACGTCAAGAACTGGCTGGAGTACCAGTCCGGCGAGTGCTCCTTCGACGAGGTGGGCGTGACCGCCGTGGACGATTACACCCTCCAGTACACCCTGACCGCCGACACCCCCTACTTCCCCACCATGATGGGCTACGCCTGCTTCGCCCCCCTGAATGAGGAGTACTACACCAGCCTGGGCGGCACCTTCGGCGAGGGCGCCACCAACGGCCAGTATGGCGACGGCCCCAACCACATCGCCTACTGCGGCGAGTTCCTGGTGGACGACTACACCGAGGGCTCCCAGTGCCACTATATCACCAACGAGCACTACTGGGACTATGAGAACCTGAACCTCACCGAGTTCACCTACGCCTGGTATGACGGCACCGATCCCCTGGCCGCCTACAACAAGGTGAAGGCCGGCGAGTGGAACGGCTGCAACCTGTTCGCCAACTCCTTGGAGCAGGCGAAGAAGGACATCGTGGAGGGCACCGACAAGAGCTACTTCGACACCTACGCCTACATCGGCGACGCCGACACCACCGCCCGCCAGGTGAACTTCAACCTCCTGCGCCAGACCTTCGCCAACTTCAACGACGAGAGCAAGATGGTCTCCCCCCAGGACCCCGCCGAGAACGCCGCCCGGACCCGCGTGGCCCTGAACAACCAGGACTTCCGTCTGGCCCTGACCTTCGCTCTGGACCGCGGCGCCTACAACACTCCCGTCGCCGGCGAGGACATGAAGATGAACTCCCTGAACAACACCTTTGTCCCCGGCGACTTCGTGCAGCTGACTGAGGACGTGGAGCTGGATATGGGCGACGGCACCATGCAGACCTTCCCCGCCGGCACCTTCTACGCCGAGGTCGTCCAGGCCCAGTTCGAGTTCGACGGCTTCGAGGCCCAGGCCTGGGATCCCAACGGCAACGGCGGTGCTGGCTCCAGTAACTCCTTCGACGGCTGGTATAAGCCCGACGCCGCCAAGGCCCGTCTGGACGCCGCCGTGACCGCGCTGGCCGCCCAGGGCGTGGAGATCTCCGCCGAGAACCCCATCTACCTGGACCTGCCCTACTGGTCCACCAACGAGTCCTATGACGCCCGCGCCAACATCTACAAGCAGTCCCTCGAGTCCACCCTGGGCGGCCTGGTGATCGTGAACCTGATCGCCGCTGAGACCACCCAGGATTGGTACGGCACCGGCTACTACACCAACACCGGCGCCGAGAACAACTACGACATCTACGACCTGTCCGGCTGGCTGCCTGATTACCAGGACCCCACCAGCTACCTGAACTGCTATCTGCCCGACTATTCCGGCTATCTGACCAAGTCCGCCGGCATCTTCTAAGCCTGAGTACGCGCTTTCCTAAATGACCATTGCGAGGGGGTGGGGATGTCCTCACCCCCTCGCGTCATTCCGAGAGAGATGTGAGATGATTCTATGGGTAAATATGTTGTAAAACGGCTGCTGCACGGCCTGTTCTCCGTCATCTGCGTGGTGCTTCTGGTCATGGTCCTGATCTACTCCCTGATGGACCGGACCAAGATCTTCGCCAGCGACGGCAGCTACACCAAGCAGAGCAATAACGCCAAGGTCACTTATCAATACTCCCGATGGGAGCAGTACGGGTACCTGGACTACGTCACCTATTCCGAGTATCTGGGCTCCCTGGTGTCCGCCGGCGAGCTGGACGAGGCGGACCGCACCGGGCTGTCCAGCCTGGGCCGCTCCGCCGACAAGGACAGCGCGGAGGTGGCGGAGTACACCGCCCGCTTCCGCCAGGCTTACGAGAGCCAGGGCTACACCGTGATCCGGCTGGACGCGGCCACCTCCCGGTCGGGCAAGCTGCTGGCCGGCGGGCAGCCGGCGCTGTTCGCCTATCGGGACACCCCCCTGATCTCCCGCGCGCTGAAGTACTTCGCAGACCTCTTCGAGGTGGACAATGTCCACTCTGTGCCCGCGGACCAGGACGTCGGGGAGCGGAAGCTGACCTTCACCCTGTACGACCCGGTGTATAACCCCGTCGGCAGCACGGAGAAGGTGTTTGCCCCCGCCATCATGGGCAACGGCACCCAGCACAAGTATCTGCTCTATTTCGACGGGCAGTTCCCCTACATCCACCAGAACCTGCTGACCATCAATCTGGGCACCTCCTTCACCGTCACCCAGGGGGTGGACGTGTTCACCTCCATGACGCGGTCCCAGGGCGCCTATGTGCTGTCCACCCTGACCTTCCCCACCGGCCTGACGGAGCAGAGCGCGGACGATCTGCACACCGCCACCTATGTGGCCGGCTCCCGGGACATCAACGCGCTGAACCGGGACCGCTTCACCGATGATTACACCAGCGTGGACACCTTCAAGACGGGCTTCTCCAAGCTGGGCTACTCCTTCATCATCGGCATCCTGTCGGTCATCATGTCCTATGTGCTGGGCCTGCCCATCGGCCTGCTGATGGCGCAGTACAAGGACAAGATCATAGATAAGCTGGGCACCATCTACATCGTGTTCATCATCGCGGTGCCCTCCCTGGCCTACATCTTCCTGTTCAAGGCCGTCGGCGGCGCGGTGTTCAAGCTGCCCACCACCTTCGACACCAACTCCGCCAGCAAGCTGATGTACATCCTGCCCATCGTGTCCCTGGCCCTGCCCTCCATCGCCAGCCTGATGAAGTGGATGCGCCGGTACATGATCGACCAGCAGAACTCCGACTACGTGAAGTTCGCCCGGTCCGGCGGCCTGAGCGAGACGGAGATCTTCACCAAGCATATCTGGAAGAACGCCATGATCCCCCTGGTCCACGGCATCCCCGCCAGCGTCATCTTCGCCATGACGGGCGCCATCATCACCGAGCGCGTATACGTGGTCCCCGGCGCCGGCAACCTGCTGACCCAGGCCATCAACGCCTACGACAACGGCGTCATCGTGGGCGTCACCCTGTTCTACGCGGTGCTGTCGGTGATCGCCATCATCCTGGGCGACGTGCTGATGGCCACGGTGGACCCGCGGATCTCCTTCACGACGAAAGACAGGTGATCGACTATGGTAGATACGAGACAAAATCACGGCCTGACCGACGCCGAGCTGTTCGCCCCGGTGGACCACAGCGCCCTGGAATCCGAAAAGATCACCGCCCCCCGGTACTCCTACTGGCAGTCGGTGTTCCGGGTATTCTTCCGCAACAAGGTCAATATCATCATCCTGCTGCTGCTGGCCGCGGTGCTGCTCCTGTCCTATGTGTATCCCATGGTGATCCACTTCGACCGGTACGCCAACGTGATGGACAGCGCCTCCAAGCACCTGTCCCCCGCCAAGGCCATGCAGTACTTCGGCACCAACATCCACTGGATCCTGGGCACCGGCGCCTCCGGCGAGTCCACCTGGGATTCCATGTGGTTCGGCGCCCGGATCTCCGTGTCGCTGGCCTTCGTCTGCGCCGCCATCAACATGACCATCGGCGTGCTCGTGGGCGCGGTGTGGGGCTTCTCCAAGCGGGTGGACGTCATCATGACCGAGGTCTACAACATCCTGGGCAACGTGCCCTACATCCTGTTCATCTCCGTGATGGTGATGCTGTTCACCGCCGGCTTCTGGACCATGGTCTTTGCCCTGACCATCACAGGCTGGCTGGCCATCGCCTACTTCATCCGGACCCAGGTGGTCATTATCCGGGACCGCGAGTACAATCTGGCCTCCAAGTGCCTGGGCACCAGCACCATCAAGATCGCCATGAAGAACATCCTGCCCTTCATGACCTCCGTCATCGTGACCCAGCTGGCCACCGAGATCCCCTCCTACATCAGCTATGAGGTGTTCCTGGCCTACATCGGCATGGGCATGAGCGAGATGTCCCTGGGCCGCCTGATCTACGCCGCCGAAGGTTCCATGGTCACCCCCGGCTGGGAGTTCGAGTTCTGGAGCCCCGTGGCCATCGCCTCCATCATCACCGTGGTGCTGTACGTGGTGGGCCAGAATCTGGGCGACGCGTCCGATCCCCGGACCCATATGTAAGGAGGGACAGCTATGGAAGACAAAAAGGTATTGCTGTCCGTCAAGGACCTGCACGTGAAGTTCCGGGTCCGCGGCCGTATCCTGACGGCCATCCGCGGCATCTCCCTGGATATCTATGAGAACGAGTCCATCGCCATCGTGGGCGAGTCGGGCTCCGGCAAGTCGGTGTTCACCAAGACCTTCGCCGGTATGCTTGACTCCAACGGCTTCATCAGCCAGGGCCAGCTGATCTTCAACGACGACGAGCTGGCCGACACCGTGGTAAAGCTGAACGGCACCGCCAACTCCATGATGAACTCCGCCCGCAAAAAGCTGGACGAGTACTCCAAGCTGGAGTTCGGCGCCGAGACCTACAAGGCCATCCTCGCCCTGGAGAGCGAGAAGAAGGAGCGCGGCGGCCTCAGCGCCGAGGAGGCCCAGAAGGCCGAGGACGAGGTTCGCGACCTGGTCCACGAGCGCACCGAGGCCTTCAACCTGAAGCAGACCCTGGACCCCCACAAGGAGAAGGCCCAAATCAAGGAGCTGGCCGACAAGATCAGCCGGCTGGACAAGGAGATCAAGGATCTGAAGGCCCGCAACGAGCGGCTGGCCAAGGAAAAGGCCGCCGAGGTGGCCCACGACTCCGCCTACCTGTCCCAGTACAACGAGAAAATGGCCGCTCTGAAAGCCAAGTACGCCCAGGAGATCCAGGCCCAGGTCGCCCCCGAGACTCTGAAGCGCAACGAGATCCTGGCCAAGGAGATCTATCTGTCCGTGGGCCGCTATCCCCTGCACACCCGAATCAAGCTCAGCAACAAGCTGGTGAAGGCCCTGAAAAAGGCCATGCAGATGGGCGTGGACCTGGACGACGACGTCCAGCGCAGCGCCGTGTTCGACACGGTCACCTTCCGGGTGCGCTATCTGGACGAGACCCCCCAGCAGCTCCACGGCACCTGCATCCTGAATCTGGCCAATATGCACTACGCCAAGGACTGGACCCAGGTCCGCGGCCGCCGCATCGCCACCGTGTTCCAGGACCCCATGACCTCCCTGAACCCCATCATCACCATCGGCAAGCAGATCTCCTCCGTCATCATCAAGCACCAGGGCTGCTCCGAACACGAGGCCCGCAAGCGCGCCCTGGAGCTGATGCGTAAGGTGGGCATCCCCAAGGCCGAGCAGCGGTTCGACGACTATCCCTTCCAGTACTCCGGCGGTATGCGCCAGCGTATCGTCATCGCCATCGCCCTGAGCTGCCAGCCCAAGATCCTCATCTGCGACGAGCCCACCACCGCTCTGGACGTGACCATCCAAGCCCAGATCCTTCAGCTCATCAAAGACCTTCAGAAAGAGTTTGGCTACACCATCGTGTTCATCACCCATGACCTGGGCGTGGTGGCCAACATCGCCGACCGCGTGGCGGTGCTGTACGCCGGCCAGATCATCGAGCTGGGCACCGTGGAGGACGTGTTCTACGACCCCAGGCATCCCTACACCTGGGCCCTGCTGTCCTCTCTGCCCCAGCTGGCCCAGGACGGCGGAGAGCTCTACTCCATCACCGGCACGCCGCCCTCCCTGTATAACCAGATCGTGGGCGACGCCTTCGCCCCCCGCAACCCCTTCTGCATGAAGATCGACACCCTGGAGGAGCCCCCCATGTTCCAGGTCAGCGAGACCCACTCCGCCAAGACCTGGCTGCTGGATCCCAGGGCCCCCAAGATCGAAAAGCCCGCGGGCATCCAGAACATCCACGAAAAGCTGATGGCAGCGTTCAACATCCAGGGAAAGGGAGGTGTCAAGGTTGGCTAACGCGACTACGATCAAGCCCGGCAGCCTCCACGAGGCCAAAGGCCCCATCGCCGAGAACGGCAAGGAGATCCTGGTCTCCATCAAGAATGTCGACATCACCTTCGGCAAGGGCGACAACGCCGTCCGCGCCGTGACCGACGCCTCCTTCGACATTTACAAGGGAGAGACCTTCTCCCTGGTGGGCGAGTCCGGCTCGGGCAAGACCACCATCGGCCGGGCGGTCATCCGGGTCAATCCCCTGGCCGCCGGCGAGATCGACTACAAGGGCATCAAGATCTCCGGCAAGATCCCCCGCTCCCTGGACCGTGAGGTCATCCGCAACGTGCAGATGGTGTTCCAGGACCCCGCCGCCTCCCTGAACGAGCGCGCCACGGTGGACTACATCATCTCCGAGGGCCTTTACAACTTCCATCTGTTCGAGAACGAGGCCGACCGCGTCCACAAGGTGGAGACCATGATCGAGG
>CANQKJ010000049.1 GCA_947624465.1 uncultured Oscillospiraceae bacterium | reverse complement strand
GGAGGAGTAGTAGTAGGGGGTCTCCGCGTCGAACTCGGCGGCGCAGGTGTCCACCATCTTGAAGGAGGGGACGATGCCGTACTGCTCCCGCAGGGCCTTCACGTCGGCCTGGGCCATGCCGCACAGATGGCCGATGTAGCTGTCCGCGAAGCACATGACCTTGGCCCGGCGGAGGGTGTCCTCGTCGGGGGCGCCCTTGCAGGCGACGAGGGCGTTCTCCATGTCGATGATGTTCTTGAACCGCTCCAGGAACCAGATGTCCATCTTGGTGATGTGGTTGATCTTTTTGGGCGAGAAACCCCGGCGGAGGGCCTCCGCCACCACGAACAGCCGCTCGTCGGTGACGTTCACCAGCAGGTCTTCGATCTCGTCGGTATACAGCCCCTCCAGCTTGTCCAGCTTCAATGCCCGCACATTCAGCTCCAGGGAGCGGATGGCCTTCATCAGCGCCCCCTCGAAGGAATTGGCGATGGCCATGACCTCTCCGGTGGCCTTCATCTGGGTGCCCAGGGTCCGGCTGGCGGTGGTGAATTTGTCAAAGGGCAGGCGGGGGATCTTCAATACGCAGTAGTCCACCGTGGGCTCGAAGCAGGCGGTGGTCTTGCCGGTGACGGCGTTGGGGATCTCGTCCAGGGTGTAGCCCAGGGCGATCTTGGCGGCCACCTTGGCGATGGGGTAGCCGGTGGCCTTGGAGGCCAGGGCGGAGGAGCGGGACACGCGGGGGTTGACCTCGATGACGGCGTACTCGAAGCTGTCGGGGTTCAGGGCGAACTGGCAGTTGCAGCCGCCCTCGATCTTCAGCGCGGTGATGATGTCCAGAGCGGCGGTGCGGAGCATCTGGAACTCCCGGTTGGCCAGCGTCTGGGTGGGGGCCACCACGATGGAGTCGCCGGTGTGGACGCCCACCGGGTCGATGTTCTCCATGGAGCAGACCTGGATGACGTTGCCGGCGGAGTCCCGCATGACCTCGAACTCGATCTCCTTCCACCCGGAGATGCACCGCTCGATGAGCACCTGGCCCACCCGGGACAGATGGATGCCCCGGTCGGCGATCTCCCGGAGGGAGGCCTCGTCGTAAGCGATGCCGCCGCCGGTGCCGCCCAGGGTATAGGCCGGGCGGACGATGACGGGGTAGCCGATCTTCTCGGCGAACTCCACCGCCCCGTCCACCGTCTCCACCACGTCGGAGGTGACGCAGGGCTGGCCGATCTCCTCCATGCAGTCCTTGAAGCCCTGCCGGTCCTCCGCCTTGCGGATGGACTCGGGGCTGGTGCCCAGCAGGCGGACGCCGTACTTCTCCAGAACGCCCTGCTCGTGGAGATTCATGGCCAGGTTCAGCCCGGTCTGTCCGCCCAGGGTGGGCAGGATGGCGTCGGGCCGCTCCATCTCGATGACCTGGGTCACCGAGGGGATGTTCAGCGGCTCGATGTACACATGGTCGGCGATGTCCTTGTCGGTCATGATGGTGGCCGGGTTGGAGTTGACCAGCACCACCTCCACGCCCTCCTCTTTCAGGGCGCGGCAGGCCTGGGTGCCGGCGTAGTCGAACTCCGCCGCCTGGCCGATGACGATGGGGCCGGAGCCCAGCACCAGCACCTTTTTGATCTTGGGATCTCTGGGCATTACCGGTCACCTCCCATCGAGCGGATAAAGCGGTCGAATAAGTATTCCGTATCCATGGGGCCGGGGGCGGCCTCGGGATGGAACTGGACGGTGAAGCAGTTGGGCCGGTGGTATTTCAGCCCCTCCACCGTGCTGTCGTTGACGTTCACGTGGGAGACGGCGGCCACCGCCGGGTCCACGGTGGCGGCGTCCACCACATAGCCGTGGTTCTGGCTGGTGATGAAGCAGCGGCCGGCCTCCACGTCCCGCACGGGATGGTTCCCGCCCCGGTGGCCGAATACCATCTTATGGGTCCTGGCGCCGGTGGCCAGGGCCATGAGCTGGTGGCCCAGGCAGACCGCGAAGATGGGCAGGCTGGAGTCGTACAGCTTTTTGACCTCTTTGATGATCTCCACGTTGTCGGCGGGGTCGCCGGGGCCGTTGGAGAGCATCACCCCGTCGTAGCCGCCGGACAGCACCTCCGCGGCGGGGGTGTGGGCGGGCAGCACGGTGACCTCGCAGCCCCGTTTGGCGAGGCATTGGGCCATGTTCCGCTTCATGCCGTAATCCATGAGGGCGACCCGGTGCTTCCGCTCCCCCACGGCGGGCAGCGTCCAGGGCTCTCTGCAGGTGACCCGCTCCACGGTGCCCTCCACCCGGTAGGCCCGGAGCCTGTCCATGACCTCGTTGACATTAAAATGCTCCGCACAGGTGATCATGCCGTTCATGGTGCCCTGGCTGCGGAGTATTTTGGTCAGCGCCCGAGTGTCGATGTCCTCGATGCCGACGATGTGATTGGATTTCAGATAGTTGTTGAGGGTGTCCTCACAGCGGAAATTGCTCCCCGCCGGGGACAGGTGGCGGACCACGAAGGCCTCCGCCCAGGGGCGGGCGGACTCGTTGTCCTCGTGGTTGACGCCGTAGTTGCCGATGAGCGGATAGGACATCACGACCCCCTGCCCCGCGTAGGAGGGGTCGGTGAGGATCTCCTGATAGCCGGTCATGGAGGTGTTGAACACCATCTCGCACACCCGGTCCTCGGCGGCGCCGATGGCCCGCCCGTGGAAGAGGGTCCCGTTTGCCAGAATCAAAGTCGCTTTCAAAGCTATCCCTGCCTTTTTTCATACTTTGTCTATTTTAGCCTATCCCGCGGAAAAAGACAAGAACAACCTCCGCGTTTTTTTGGGGATTTTGAAAATCGGAGTTTTGGACAAATCCGCCGCATATCCGCCGGGGGCAAAGGACAAAATGTTGAGAGAAATTTTCCCTATTCCCCTGAAAGAGGTGCTCTTATGTTCGTAGTACTCCTCCGCACCGTGATCCTGTACCTGCTCATTGTGGCGGGCATCCGCCTGCTGGGCAAGCACCAGATTGGCCAGCTTGAGCCGTCGGAGCTGGTGCTGGCCCTCATCATCGCCGACCTGGCCTCGGTGCCCATGCAGGACAACGGCATCCCCCTGCTGTCCGGCCTCATCCCCATCGCGGTGCTGCTGTGCGTGTCCACCATTTTGTCGGTGCTTTGCACCAAGTCCATCCGGTTCCGCTCGCTGCTGGTGGGGCGGCCCTCCATCGTCATCCGGGACGGGGTGGTCCAGGAGGCGGAGCTGCGCCGCACCCGCTTCACCATCGACGAGCTGATGGAGGAGCTGCGCATCCAGGGCTATAACGATTTCAAGTCCATCAAGTTCGCCCTGCTGGAGACCAACGGGCAGCTCTCCGTCCTGCCCACCGCGGCGGACAGGCCCGTCACCGCCGCCCAGATGGGCCTCCACCCGGAGGAGACCGGTATGCCGGTGGTGCTCGTCAGCGACGGGCGGCTGCTCTCCCACAATCTGAAGGGGATGGGCTACGAGGAGACCTGGCTGGAAAAACAGCTTGCCGCCCACAAGGTCCACTCGGTGAGGCAGGTCTTCCTGCTGACGGTGGACCAGGCGGGAAACACCTATGTGGTCCCCAAAGGAGGAGTAAAGTGAAACGGCTTGTCATATCTGCGGGCCTGCTGATCCTGCTGCTGGGCCTGTCCGCCGTCCACGTCTGGTGCCTGCACTCCCTGACGGAGGAGCTGACCGCCGCTTTGACCCAGGCCCAGGACGAGGCGGAGGCCGGCCGCTGGGAGGTGGCCGCCGGCATCACCGAGCGGGCCAAAGCCCGCTGGATGGAGAACGAAGGCTATCTCCACGCCACCCTCCACCACAGGGACATCGACGCGGTGCTGAGCTATTTCGGCGAGACCCTGGCCTATCTCCAGGGCCAGGAGCGCCAGCCGGCGGAGTACGCCGCCGCCAACGCCCGGCTCATCACCCAGCTGGAGCTGCTCATCGAGGGCGAACTGCCCACCTGGAAAAACCTATTATAAGTCCGCCAGGGTCAGATCGAAGTCGAACCGCTTGACGCCGTCCTCCCCCACGCCCTGGGCGAACAGCTCGCCGTCCCGAGCGGCGGTGTCGATCCGGAGGGTCTCCCCCGCCCGGCACTCGCTGACATAGTCGATCTGGAAGCCGCGGATGAACTTTCCCCGGTCCATCCGCTCCAGGTGGAGGGCGTCGCAGGCGTAGTCGGCGTAGTGGACGTTGTTCACATGGCCGTTCAGGTCGGTGTCGGAATAGCCCAGACGCCGGCTCTCCCGGCCGTCGAAGGTCTCGGGCATACGCGCCCCGCGAAGCCTGATGGACTTGATCCGCTCTCCCCCGTCGGTGCCGGCGAACTCCTCCACCCGCTTCATGGGGAGGACCCTGCGGTCCTCCGCGTGGACGATGGCCCAGATGGAGGTGGCCTGTCCCACATACTTTCCGTCCCGGAAGAACTCAAAGTCCCGGTACACCGATGCGCCGGCGCCTCCCCGGTGCCAGGTCTCCACGGTGACCCGGTCGTCCCAGCGGAGGGGGGCCTCCAGCTCCACCCAGTTCCGGGTGACCATCCACAGGCTGCCGTACTTCTCCAGCAGCCGGGGGCCGTCTACCTTCAGGTCCAGCGCCGCCAGGGTGGCGGCCTCCTGCATCAGCCCCAGCACCGCCGAGGGCCGGGCCTGGTTGAACAGGTCCACGTCACGGGAGTCCACCCGCAGCTCCGCCTTGTAAATCACGCTCATGTCAGCGCTCCCCCTTTCCCGGAATGGTCAGCGTGTATCGGGCGCACACCCCGTCGATATCGTCGGGGGTGGCCGCCGGCAGCCGCAGGACCGCCCCGCAGGCGGCGCAGATCACGTCCACCGAGGAGTACCCCACCTTCACGCCGTACTGGTCGCAGCCGCAGGCGCATTTGACGCCGCCACGGGCGGCGATGTCCCGCAGCTCGGCCAGCACCTCGCCCATGACCACGTCGTTAAGGAAGGAGCCGCGGCTCTCCCCGCTGTCGTCCCGGCGGAGCTTGTCCACCGCCTCCTCCAGCTTCTCCATGGCCCGGAACACCTGGCCCTCCTCCCCGATGTGGCAGATGGCGAGGCCCGACTTGCCGCAGGTCAGGGCGATGAGCTTCTGCTTTTTCAGCCCCTCGTTGGAGCAGGCCGCCCGGTGGTCCCTGGCGCAGAACAGGCAGGGCACCGTCACCTCGCAGCGGTCCCCCGTCTGCCGGACGGACAGCTCGGACTTGCCGCAGGGACACGGGACGGCACTGTCCCCCGCCAGCAGCCGGAACAGGGTCCGCTCCGCCACCACAGCCTGGCCGCACACCGGGCAGATATAGCCGATGGAGCGTTTCTCCTCAGACATGGCCATTCCTCCAGATCACATTCTAAATTGTTAGTATAGCATAACCGTTTCCCTTTTTCCAGAGGAAAAAGCCTGACCGCGCATGAAATCTTCCCCGCTGGAAACACTATCCGCAGAAACAAAAAGAAGGTGCCTATCATGGACAATCAAAAGCTGGGCAAGCAGACCTTTCAGCCCGCCTGCCCGCCCACCATCATCGGCCACGGCTCCGCCGCCGGCAAAAAGGAGTCCGCCGGGCCTCTGGGCCGCCACTTTGACCACACCTGCCAGGACGACCTGTTTGGCGCGAAAAGCTGGGAACAGGCCGAGTCTGTCATGCAGGGCCTGGCCCTGGACGCCGCTCTGAAGCGCGCCGGCCGCCACACCGCCGACCTGGACTATCTCCTGGCCGGCGACCTGCTGAACCAGTGCATCGGCTCCGGCTACGCCGCCCGGGCCGCCGACGTGCCCTTCTTCGGGCTGTACGGCGCCTGCTCCACCATGGGGGAGAGCCTGGCCCTGGCCGCCCTGCTCCTCAGCGGAGGGTACGGCCGGTACGCTGCCGCCGTCACCTCCTCCCACTTCTGCTCGGCGGAACGGCAGTACCGCACTCCCCTGGAGTACGGCTGCCAGCGCACCCCCACCGCCCAGTGGACGGCCACCGCCTCCGGCGCGGTGATACTCACCAACCAGCCCGAAAAGGGGATCTCGGTGACCCGGATCACCGCGGGCATCGTCACCGACTACGGCATCAAGGACGCCAACAATATGGGGGCGGCCATGGCCCCCGCCGCCTACAAGACCCTCAAGGCCCATTTTGAGGACACCGGCCTCGCTCCCGACTACTACGACCTGATCCTCACCGGCGACCTGGGCAAGCTGGGCTCGGAGATCGTGTCCGACTTCTTCTCCACCGACGGCTGCCCCCTGTCCAATTACAGCGACTGCGGCCTGCTCCTGTTCGACATGGACGAGCAGGATGTTCACGCCGGGGCCTCCGGCTGCGGCTGCTCCGCGTCGGTGCTGTGCGGCCATATCCTGCCGGGGCTCCTCTCCGGCCGGTGGAACCGGGTCCTGTTCTGCCCCACCGGGGCCCTCCACTCCCCCACCGCCACCATGCAGGGGGAGTCCGTCCCCGGCATCTGCCACGCCATCGCCCTGGAAGGAGGACACTGATATGGAATATCTGCGCGCGTTCGTCGTCGGCGGCCTGTTCTGCGTCGTCGGCCAGATCCTCATCGACAAGACCAAACTCACCCCCGCCCGCATCCTGGTGACCTATGTGGTGGCGGGCGTGGTCCTCACCGCCATCGGCCTCTACAAGCCCCTGGCGGAGTGGGCCGGGGCCGGCGCCACGGTGCCCCTCACCGGGTTCGGCTACACCCTGGCCAAGGGCGTCCAGGAGGGCATCGCCAAGGACGGCCTGCTGGGGGCGGTCACCGGGGGGATCACCGGCACCGCGGGAGGCATCGCCGCCGCCATTTTCCTGGGCGTGGTGGTGGCCTTCGTGTTCAAGCCCAAGCCCAAAGGCTGATCTTCGCGCTGAAAAGAGCCGCCTGTCGCAATGACAGGCGGCTCTTTTGCGCGGATGCGGTTATTCCGCCAGATCCCGGAAGAGGAAGGTGACGATCTGGCCCCGGGTGCAGGTCTCGCCGGGGGCGAAGGTGGTAGACGTTTTGCCGTCGGTGATGTGGTTCTCCACCGCCCACCGCACAGCGTCATAGTAATAGGCGCCGGGGTCGGTCACGTCGGTGAAGGCGCTGCCGCCGGACGCGGAAGGCTTTTCGGCGGCCCGCCACAGGAAGGTCACCGCCTGACCACGGGTGCAGGTGCCGTTGGGGTCGAAGGTGGTGCTGGTGGCACCATTGGTGATGCCGTTCTCCACCGCCCAGAGGACCGCCTTGTAGTAGTAGGCGCCGGGGTCGGTCACGTCGGTGAAGGGGCTCACCGTGGACTTGGGTTCCGGCTTGTTACAGGCCCGCCACAGGAAGGTGACGATCTGGGCGCGGGTGCAGTCCCCGTCGGGGTCAAAGGTGGTGCTGGTGGCACCATTGGTGACGCCGTTTTCCACCGCCCAGGCCACCGCGTCGGCGTAGTAGGCGTTAGCGGGAACATCGGTGAAGGTCACGGGAGGCAGCGGGGCCTCTACAGACTCGATGATGCCCAGCGGGACCTGTTCGCCGGTGGCCTCGTAATACCAGCCGGAGCCCTCGATGATAAACTCGCCCACAAAGGAGGGGCCGTAATTCTCGTACTCGTTCACCAGCTCGCCCTCAGCCCGCAGGACCTTGATAATGCCCATGTTTAAACCGTCAGCGGCGTCCTCCTCCGAGGGGCCTTTGATCTCATTGTCCGCCATCAGCTCAATGGTGCCGGAGTTAACAAAGGCAACGTAGAGATCGGAGGCGTCCTGCGGACATACGAATTTATTGCCGCTGACCTCGCCCACGACGGTCGCGGAGGGAACGGGGGGATTATCGCCCTCCGGCCAGAAACCGCCGATTTCCAGCGCGGCGGCGGTGTTGCCGATGATCTTGTCCACGGTCGTGGGGGCGTCGGCTGTGCTGCTGCCCACGCTGATTGCATAGGCAGTGTTCCGACGGATATCGCCCACTTCGGCATCAATAATGTTTATCCAGCCGTCAAAAGTGGAGTTGACGATCTTTCCGATTACGTTTCGGAATTCTACAAGATCGCCGGACTCGCCGTCGATATAGCTGCCCTGAGCATCCAGATCGCCAACGGCGGTCACATTGGAGATGGAGCCGATCTCTCCGCCCTCCATATGAATAGCCTGTACATAGGGGTCCTCCGCGTTCTCGGACGCCACAGCCTGGATGTCACAGTTATTTATGGAACCGATGGCGCTTCCCGCAGTGATGGCGCAGACGTTGACGCCGGTGATCGAGACGGAGGTGCCGGAAATGGAACCGATCTCACCGCCTTTGGCCGCGATGGCGAAGGAGTAAGCGCTGGCGTCCCCGGTGGTGTTCAGATCAAGCGTGCAGCCGGAAATAGAGTCGATGGAAGCGCCCTCGAATGCCTGAATACCCCACAGGCTGCCGGGACCGCTCATGGTAAAGGTACAGTTGTCGATGCTGCCGATAGAGCCGCCTTCAAGGAAGATGCCGGTGTTGTCGGCGCCATTCTCCACAAGGAAAGCGGAGTCCTTGATGGCGCCGATTTCCCCGGCTGCCATATAGATAAGGGGAAGATCCGCGGTTTTGCGGGTAAACGAGCAGTCTGTGATCTCGTCGATGACAACTGTCCAATCATAAACTGAGAGAGGCATTCCGTATTCCGCGTTGTTGGTAAAGGAGGACTCCCCGATCGACGTGATGTGTCCGAAGGGGAAGAAACCGCCATAAATGGCGCAGCGTTCCACGGAGCCGTTCGCCATACTTACGCCGGAGCTTTCGGTCATGCCCTCGCCGCGCCCGCTCACAGTCAGATCCTCAAGATGGGCCGTGCCGTGGTCCAGGCTTAACACAGACCAAAACTGCGCGTCGCCCTTGACAGTACCGTTTCGAATGGTGGCCTCTACGTCGTCAGAGGGGATAAAGATATAACTGTCCAGTTCTTCGCAGGTCTCCATGGTAGAGTTGGGGTCGGACACCAGCGTCAGAGTGTGCCCGTCCAGGTCAAGGTCGATGTTGTTTTCAAGCCAGAGTTGTTCGTGGAGTTCAATGTCGGCGGTGAGCTTGACAGCCGACGCGCCGCTCCCCACGGCGTCCAGCAGCTCCGCCGCTGTGGCCGCGGACACCGCGGCATCCGCCGCGAACACGGCGGGGACCGTCGCCATCACCATGACGGCGGCCAGGAGCAGTGCCAGGATACGTTTCTTCATGTGTTTTCCTCCTCATAATAAAGTGTACTTTTACAAACTTATTTTTCGACAAGGTTTCAGCCTTAGAAAATGCTTGATTTTTCCGCTTCTTTGTGCTATTTTGAACTTGACAGATTTCTGCATTGAAATTTGTAAAAGTACACTTTTTCAAATTTTTCGTGCATCTTCCCCACCCACATTTTCAAATTTTCTCCCATAAGCGACAAAAGCTCCGGCGTCCCATGGACGCCGGGGCTTTCCAATATTCAGCTTTGGGGCGCGGGGCCCTCGCCCGCCTCCATTTTCCTGGCCCGTGCGTAGAAGGTGCCCTCCTTCATGCCGCAGGCGGCGGCAGCCTTAGGCAGGGGGAGTTTTTTCTCCCGCCACTGGCGGTGGACGGCCCGGAAGTTCTCGGGCAGGGGCAGGGGCGGGCGGCCGAAGCGGACCCCCCGTGCCTTGGCGGCGGCGATGCCCTCGGCCTGGCGCTGGCGGATGTTGACCCGCTCGTTCTCGGCCACGAAGGACAGCACCTGGAGGACGATATCGCTGAGGAAGGTGCCGAGCAAGTCCTTTCCCCGGCGGGTGTCCAGCAGAGGCATATCGAGGACGACGATATCGGCGCCCTTCTCCTTGGTGAGGAAGCGCCACTGCTCCTGGATCTCTCCGTAGTTGCGGCCCAGCCGGTCGATGCTCTTGATATAAAGCACGTCGTCCCGCCCCAGCCGGCGGATCATCCGCTGGTACTGGGGGCGCTGGAAGTCCTTGCCGGACTGCTTGTCCATGTAGAGGTTCCCCGCCGGGATATCCACGTCCCGCAGGGCGATGAGCTGTCTGTCCTCGTTCTGCTCCCTGGTGCTCACCCTGATGTACCCGTAATTTGCCACCTGCATCACTCCGCTTGCGCCTTTTCTCTATTGTACCCCTTTCCCCGGCAAAACGAACCGCGGAATGACGTTTTCGTAAAACTCCCCATTGACAAGCCCCCGTCCGGCTCTTATAATGGGGGAAGCGCAGAGTCCTACAACTCCATACCCTTATCAAGAGTGGCGGAGGGATCGGCCCGATGAAGCCACGGCAACCTGCCCGCGCGGCAAGGTGCCAATTCCGGCGGAAACGCGAGATGAGGAGAAACGACCCCATTCCCCCGCCGTCCCGGCGGAGGTTTTTCTTTTCTCCCGCACAGAAAGAAAGGAGAACACCATGGCAAAACGGCTTTTTACCTCTGAATCGGTGACCGAGGGCCACCCCGACAAGATCTGCGACCAGATCTCCGACGCCATCCTGGACGCCATCATCGCGCAGGACCCGGACGCCCGGGTGGCCTGCGAGGTCACCGCGTCCACGGGGCTCATCCACATCATGGGGGAGATCACCACCTCCTGCTACGTGGATATCCCCCACATCGCCCGGGAGGTCCTCCGGGACATCGGCTACGACCGGGCCAAGTTCGGCTTCGACTGCGACACCTGCGCGGTCATCTCCAACATCGACGAGCAGTCCCCCGACATCGCCATGGGGGTGGACAGGGCGCTGGAGGCCAAAGAGGGCGGCATGGACGACGGGCTGGACGGCGGCGCCGGCGATCAGGGCATGATGTTCGGCTACGCCTGCCGGGAGACGGAGGAGCTGATGCCCCTGCCCATCTCCCTGGCCCACAAGCTGGCCCAGCGGCTGGCCCAGGTCCGCAAGGAGGGTCTGGCGCCCTATCTCCGGCCAGACGGC
>CANQKJ010000048.1 GCA_947624465.1 uncultured Oscillospiraceae bacterium | reverse complement strand
TCCCTGGGCTACACCCTGCTGATGCCCGAGGAGGACAAGACCAACCTCCGCACCAGGGAGGAGCTCATGGCCAAGATCACCGTGTCCATGGGCGGCCGGGCCGCCGAAGAAGTGGTGATGGACACCATGACCAACGGCGCCTCCCAGGACATCCAGGAGGCCACCAACATCGCCCGGAACATGGTGGCCATGTTCGGCATGAGCGAGGAGTTCGGCATGATGGCCCTGGGTTCCGTCCGCAGCCAGTACCTGGACGGCGGTTACGGCCTGGACTGCGCTCAGGACACCGCCGCCGCCATGGACAAGGCCGTGAAGGCCATCCTGGACGTGTGCTATGCCGACGCGGTGGAGATTCTGAAGAACAGCCGGGAGGACATGGACAAGGTGGTGGCCTATCTGCTGGAGAAGGAGACCATCACCGGCGGCGAGATGGTGGCCATCATCGAGGGCCGGGACCCCGCTCTGGTGGAGGACGCCTATGCCTCTACCAATGCCAGGCCCAAGCTCACCGGGGATGTGGAGCCTCCCGCCAGGAACATCCACATCGTCAGCGAGCCCATCCCCATGCCGCCCCCGGCGGACGGCGGGGAGGGCAAGCCGGAGGACGCCCCCAAGCCGGACGGCGACCCGCCCGCCCCTCCCGCGGAGGACCCCAACGACCCCTCCACCTGGACGGGGGACAAGACCGAATAAGCGTGAAAAACCCCTCTGCCGTCCGGCAGAGGGGTTTTGATCTGCTCAGTGCAGGCTGTCCACGGCTTCGGCCACTCCGCCGGGGTCGCCCACCGCCAGCAGGACGGTGCTGCCCGCCCGGCGGATGACGGCGGCCTCCAGATGGGGGATGGCGGCGGGGGCGTAATCCTTGAGGGACTGGATCTGATCCTCCACCCGCTGCCGGAGCCCCGCCTCCGCGTTGACGGCGGCGGCCTCGCCGCTGAACACGATGACGGTGATTTCATCGGCGCTCTCGCTGGTGTTGGTGGCCTGCCAGCTGACGCACTCCCGGATGGCGCTTTCATCCACGTGATACAGCATGGAGATGAGATAGGTGTCGTCGATCTTCCCCATATCCGCGCTGAACAGGCCCGTGTCCAAAAGCGCCTGGGCGTCGTCCAGGGTATAGGGGGCGTCCGCCGGCTGATTGGGTCCGCAGGCGCACAGCAGCAGGACCGGCGCCAGGGCGCAGATCAAAAATTTTTTCAGCTTCATTGGGCGCCCTCCCGGCTGGCGAAGTACCAGTCCCTGTCGATGATGTGGCTGCGGAGATAGTCCGCCCAGTAGGGATACGCCTCGGCCTTGAAGTGGCAGCCGTCGCCGCTGGCGTAGTCCTCCCGGAGCTGGCCGTTTTCGTCCCGGTAGACCTCGGCCACGTTCAGCAGGGCGATGTGCTTGTCCGCCGCCGCGCGGATGTTGATCTCGTTGAAGACGTCCACATTGGCGTTCTTCTGCCAGCTCTTGGTGGTCAAAGCGTCGTTCACCGGGGGCATCAGCTCCAGGTAGATGACGGCGTTGGGCTGGGCGGCGATGACCTGGTCCAAAAAGGCGTTGAGCTGCGTCTCATAGGAGGAGGAGGGATAACCCAGCTCGTTGAGGCCCAGCATGATATATATCTTGCCGTACTGCTTGGCCGTGAGGGCCTGCATCAGGGTGAGCTTCTGGCCGCCCACCTCCACGGTGTAGTCGCTGTCGTTCACGTGGAATACGCTCATGCTCGTCTTGCAGAGGTAGTCCCCCGCCCGCAGACCGCCGTAGAGCCGGAGGCCGTCGGTGCGGGAGTCGCCCACAAAGGCGGCGTCCTCAAAATAGCTGTCGTCGGCAGCGGGTTCGCTTCCGGCCACCGGCGTGCCGAACTGATAGAGAGGCTCCGGGGTGGGGGTGGGCTCCGGCGTGGGCGCGGGGTCCCCGGTGGGGTCCGCGGCGGGTCCGGTCTGCGCGGGACCGGCGGGCTCGGACGCGAGGGGGTCGGACGCCGGGGGATCGGTGACGGCGGCGGGCTGTTTGGGGCCGCAGGCGCACAGAGGGAGCGCCAGACACAGCGTCAGGAGGAGCAGGATGGATCTTCGCACAGGCAAACCCTTCTTTTCTATATATTGCGCCACATTTGCAATCATGCTACCACCAACTGTTTCCACTGTCAAGCAACAAAATGGTTACAGTTATGTCAACCGACCGCCCAGCAGCAGGGCGCAGATCTCGTCGTAGGAGGAGACGGTATAGGTTGGGACGGCGGGGCCGGCCAGGGGTCTCCCCTCCGGGTTATACCACACGGTGTCGATGCCCGCCCGGTCAGCGCCGAGGATGTCGGTCTCCAGCCCGTCCCCTACCATGACCACAGTGGAGCGGTCGGCGGCGCCCAGGGCCTCCAGCGCCCGGTCGAAGAACTCCTTTTGGGGCTTTTGGGCCCCCAGCTCCACCGACACCAGCAGATGGGGCACCACCCGGTCCAGCCCGGTGCCCCGGTAGCGGCCCCACTGGGCGGCGGGCAGCCCGTTGGTGGCGATGGCCAGCTCCAGCCCCCCGTCCCGGAGCCTTTGGCAGAACTCCATGGCGCCGGGGAGAAGGTAGCCCTCCCGGCCCAGGCCCTGTTCGTACTCCCGGTTGAGGACCTCGGGGTCCTCATGGCTGCCCAGGAGCTTCACCAGCCGGGCGAACCGCTCCACCACCAGGGCGGACTGGGTGGTCTTCCCCCGGGCCATGGCCTTCCACAGGCCGTCGTTGATCTCCGAGTAGGCGGAGAGCACTCCGCCGCCGTGGGGCAGGCCGTGGGCGGCCAGCACCTTGGAGAGGGCCTCCCGCTCCGAGCGGCGGAAGTCCAGCAGGGTCATGTCGGCGTCCAGCAGGACGGTTTCGTACTTACCCATGGCGCGCCCTCCGGACCCGCCAGTGGTGGATCACCCGCACGGCGGTGGACACCAGCAGCAGCCCGATGGCCAGGCACCCCGCGATGCCGAAGGTGCGGAAGAAGGTGTCCCAGAACAGATCGGTCTCCCCCCGGATGCCGTAGTCCATAGCCTGGTAGATGGTGAAGCCGGGGACCAGCGGGAACATGGCGATGACCAGGTAGGAGGTGGCGGGACACTTGCGCACCCGGGCCATGATCTGGGCGTAGACCGCCACCGCCACGGCGGCCAGCAGACTGGACAGGAACACGTTCCCCATCCAGGCCTGGGCCGCCAGATAGACCATCCAGCCCAGCGCGCCCCCTATGCAGCACAGGGCCGCCGCCCAGGTGCGCACATTGTAGGCGGGGCAGAAGCCCAGGCAGGCGATGAAGGCGAACAGGCAATAAAGCGGGGGGGCGTATCCCATGGCCTGGCCCCCGTGCTCCACCGCCGGCCACAGGGAGCGGCACAGCAGCACCGCCATGCCGGTGCCCAGGGCGATGGCCACCGCCGTCAGCACCGCCCGCACGAAGGTGGAGAGGCCCGCGATGATGTCCCCGGTGAGCAGATTGCTCATGAAGTTGGTGAACACAAGGCCGGGCACCAGCACCATGATGGCCCCGGCCACGGCGCTGTCGATGTTCACCGGCAGCCCCGCCGCCAGCGGCAGCCAGGCCACCGCCGCCAAAGCGAAGGCGGACGCCAGGGTGGAGATGAAGAAGTTGGCCCTCAAGCGGGCCATGAGGACGACGCACACTCCGGCCGCCAGCCCTGCGAAGCCCCCCGTGACCGCCTCCAGCGGCCCGCCGGAGAAGAACAGGGTGAAGAAAGCGGCCCCGTAGCAGTATCCGAACAGCTGCGCGCCCAGGGGGAAGGGCTTTACGGTCTCCCGCTCCGCGCGGCAGCGCGCCAGGATCTCGCCGGGGTCGGCGGGGGGGTCGGCGCACAGGCGCCGGGACAGGGCGTTGAACCGCTCGATGCCGTCCACGTCGATGGAGGACATGGGCACCCGGCGCATCCGGGTGTGTTCCTTCCCCTCCGGGTCCACGATGCTGACGATGAGGCAGTTGGGGATGGCAAACACCTCCCCCTCCAAGCCGTAGGCGGCCAGCAGGCGGTGGATGGTGTCCTCCGCCCGGTGGATCTCCGCCCCGTATCGGAGCAGATGGACCCCCATCTCGCAGCAGCCCTCCAGAAGCACGTCATAGTCCATGAGGCGACCTCCTGAAAATATTTGCGGGGGAGACAGGGTTCGACGCGCTTCGCCGCCGCCCCGTGGTACAGTGAACCTGCGGCCCGGCCGCGGCATGGGGATCGCCCCATGCGGTCATTCCATTCTCCCGCGCAAAAGACCCTTTGGCTCTTTTCCGACTCAGGAAAAGAGCCGCTTTTTATCCGTAAAAAGAGGGATGCCTTGGCATCCCTCTTTTATCGTCATTTCCGGCCGCCCCTGCGGCTGCTCCGCCGCTCGTTCATGTGCAGCTCGGACAGCTTGCTGTCGGAGCTGGCCATGAACTGCTTGAGCTGGTCCTCAAAGCTGGCGGAACCCTTGGGCATGGGGGGATCGGGCACAAAGTCCGGGCCCAGCGGGGGCCGGCGGTCCCGGCCGCTGTCGGCGCGGGGCTGGGCGCTCCTGGCCGGCGGACGGCGCTCCGGGCGGGGAGGCGGCGGAGCCGCCTGTTTGATGGACAGATTGATGCGGTTGTTCGCGTCGATGCCGATGATCTTCACCGTCACCGTCTGCCCCTCGGACAGATGCTCATGTACGTCGCTCACGTAGGTGTACGCGATCTCGGAGATGTGTACCAGGCCGGAGCGGTTGCCGGGCAGAGACACGAACGCGCCAAATTTGGTGATGCCGGTCACCTTGCCCTCTAAAATCTCGCCAACTTCTAACGCCATAGATCTCTTGTTTCCCTCTCCCTAAGAAAGTATGTATGCCGCTATTTGGACGGGTCGGCGAATACGATCTCATCCGGCTCCAGCAGTCCCAGCTTATCTCTGGCGATGGACTCCAGATACTCCTCGTCGTCGCTGTGGGCGATCTCGTCGGCCAGGGCGGTGTTTGCCTCCTGCTGGGCCTGGACCTGCCGCGCCAGCGTCTCCCGGTCCGCCTTGGCCGAGTCCAGCCGGGACTTCATCGACAGCAGCGCGGCCGCGGCCGCGGCCAGCAGCACGAGAATGAGGATCTTTGCGCCTGCGCCCGCCCGTTTGAACTTCATGATCGGCCTCTCCCTTCCGGTGACGATTGGAAAAACGGTATATCACGTTTATTCTATACCATTCCAACCAATTTTGGAAGAGTTTTTTTTCATTTTTCAAAAATTTTTTTGAGAGGCTCCACAGCCGGCGGAAAGGGGCGGTAAAGAGCCGCCAGAGCCGCCCCAAAGCCGCCGTGACCCGCAGGAACAGGGGCAGGACCAGCCGGCTCAGGGTGAGAAAATAGGACCCGCCCCCCAGCAGCACGGCCACACCGTGAAAGATGCGCAGCTCCCCGGTGTCCCGGAGGATGGCCAGCAGGAACAGGCACACCGCCGTCCCCAGCCAGAAGACCAGGTCCAGCAGGGCGGCCAGCCATTTCAGCGGCAGGCTCCGCCGGAGGGCGCGCATCCCGTCGTACACCAGGCCCAGCGCCGCCCCCAGCAGGAGTCCCTGGCCAAACACCGCGGCCTGGGCCGCCACGTCCGCGGGCATCTCAGCGCAGCAGCCGGGAGAAGAAGCCGCCTTTGGACGGCCCCGCGTCCTCCTCGTAGGATACCGAGTCGATGTCCCCCTCCACCTTCAGGTCGCCCCCGTCCAGGGACAGCTTTTCGATGTGGAGGTTTTCCCCCGTCACCACCATGGCCCCCTTGGAGGTGGACAGCACGATGGTGTTCTCATCGAACCGCTCCACATCCTCCACCCCGGACACGGTGAGGCTTTTCCGCTCCTCGATCACCACATGGTGGGGGGCGTTCAGCCCGCTTTCATATGCCACAAGACCATCTCCCATACCTTGATGGTCCAGTGTATGGGGTTTGTCCGGGGATTAGAACTTTCAGAACTTGGGATGGACGTCGTCGCCCCGGGCCCGCTCCAGGTTGATCTGCTTTTTCCGGCCGGCGGCGGCCTCCAGCATGGCGGAGAGCTTTTCGGTGTCGCCCGCCTCGATGGCCAGACGGTACTCCCGCATCCGGCCCTCCAGCTCCGCCACCATTTTGGTCAGCGCGGGGGCGTTGAGGGTGAAGAGCTGGGTCCACATGGGCACGTCCAGGGAGGCCACCCGGGTGCAGTCCCGAAAGGAGCCGCCCTCGAACCCCTGGCAGGCGAAGAAGTCGGCCCCGTCGCACACCGACACGGCGATGACGTGCATGAGCTGGCTGGTGTAGGCGATGAGTTCGTCGTGGCGCTCCGGGGTGGTGCGGGTCACGTCCCCGAAGCGGCAGTAGGCCGCCATCCGGTACAGCAGGGCGATATGCTCCTCGCTGCTGTTCTCCCCGGGGGTGATGATGAAGTGGGTGTTGCGGAAGAGGGTGGCCTCGGCGTTGTCGATGCCGGATACCTCCTTGCCCGCCATGGGGTGGCAGCCGATGAAATCCACGCCCTCCGGGAGGCACCTGGCCGCCTGGGCGATGGCGGCCTTGACGCCGCACACGTCGATGACCAGAGAGCCGGGCCTGAACCTGTCCCGGTTGTCCCGCAAAAAGGAGATGATCCCCGCCGGATCCTGGCACAGGATGACCACGTCCGCTTCTGGCAGCTCCTCCTCCGGGTGGAAGGTGAGCCGGTCCGCCGCGTGGCGGTCCAGCGCCTTGTCATAGGTCCTTTGGGAGCGGACGCCGCCCACCACCTCGCAGCCGTCGAAGCCCTGCAGGGCCATGGCCAGCGAGCCGCCGATGAGACCCAGGCCCACCACCAGAATGCGTTTTACCTCCATAAAGGCGCCCTCCCTCTCTCAGAGTTCCCGGCCCACCACCGGGGCCAGGACGCGCAGCTTGTCCATCAGGGCCGCGAACTGGTCCGGGGTGATGGACTGCGCCCCGTCGCACAGGGCGTGGGCGGGGTCGTTGTGGACCTCGATGAGCAGACCGTCCGCCCCGGCGGCCACCGCCGCCATGGCCATCCGCTCCACCATCCACGCCTTGCCGCAGGCGTGGGAGGGGTCCACCACCACCGGCAGATGGCTCTGCTTTTTCACCGCCAGCACGGCGGACAGGTCCAGCGTATTGCGGGTGTAGGTCTCGAAGGTTCGGATGCCCCGCTCGCACAAAATCACGTTGGGATTGCCCTCTGACATGATGTACTCCGCGCTCATGAGCCACTCCTCGATGGTGTTGGAGAGGCCCCGCTTCAGTAGCACCGGCTTGTGGTAGCGCCCCACCTTTTTCAGCAGGTCGAAGTTCTGCATATTCCGGGCGCCGATCTGGATCACGTCCACCGTGTCCTCGAACATGGGGAGCTGGTCGGGGCTCATCAACTCGGTGACCATGGGCAGGCCGGTGGCGGAGCGGGCCTCCTCCAGCAGGCGGACGCCGTCCACCCCCATGCCCTGGAAGGCGTAGGGGGAGGTCCGGGGCTTGTAGGCCCCGCCCCGGAGGGCGCAGGCCCCGGCGGCCTTGACCGCCCGGGCCACGGCGGTGATCTGTTCCTCGCTCTCCACCGAGCAGGGTCCCGCGATGACGGCCAGCTTTCTGCCTCCGACGCGCGCTCCGCCGCCGATGTCCACCACCGTGTCGTCGGGGTGGTACTTTCGGTTGGCCCGCTTATAGGGTTCGGACACCCGCATGACCCGCTCCACGCCGGGGAGCTGGGACAGCAGCTCCTGATTGAGGTTCGCCGCATTGCCCTCGGCCCCCAGGATGGTGGTCTCGGCCCCCTTGGACACCATCACCTTCACGCCGCCGGCCTCCATGGCCCGGATGGCGTCCTCCAGCTGCCTGGGGGTAAAGTCCTGCTTCATAATGACGACCATAACGTTTTCTCTCCTTCGTGAGTGAAAAAGTAGAACCTGTATTCACAGGCAGGGAATGCCGGTTGGGCGGGAAATTTTCACGCCAGACAAGGCGATCTGACGCGGGAATACTTTGTGTATTTCAAGGAGGATCAACGCGGTATGGCGGGGAAAGACCCGCCCAGGCGGCGTTTTTCGTCCTGTGGATACAGGTTTAAAAACAAAAAAGCGGCTGCCCTGTCAGGCAGCCGCACGGGAGGCGCGGGTGACCGCTCAGGGGCACGACAAAACGCCGCTATCGTAATAGCGGTAATAGCCGTACCCGTAGAGCCGGTTCGCCATGCCCATGGCCTCCTTTCTGTCATTGACGGTACTTTAGCACTTTTAGCGGTAAAAGTCAAGAGGGAATTTCCGGGGTCACTTCCGCATGAAGATGACCCCCAGGGTGTTGGGTCCGCAGTGGCAGGAGATGGTGCAGCCGGCGAAGGCCTCCGAGACCTCCCGGAAGCCGGCGGCGCGCACCTTTTCCACCATGGCGGGGACGATGGCGGCGTTATCGCACCGGGAGTGGACCACAAAGGCCCGGGAGAGGTCCGCGTCCCCGCCGGCCAGCAGATCGGCCGCGTAGTCGTCCAGGGCCTTCTCAAAGGTGCCCCGGTATTTTTTGCCCACGCCCATCTTGCCGCCCGACAGGACGATGGAGGGCTTCAGCCGCAGCAGATTGGCCCCCATGGCCACCAGGGAGGGTACGCGGCCTCCCTTGACCAGATAGTCCAGCCTGTCCACCACGAAGGTGGTGTCCACCTTGTCCAGCAGGCTCTCGACGCGCTTCACGATGTCCGGGGCGCTCATGCCCCGCTCTGCCGCCTCGGCGGCCTCCAGCACCAGCAGGCCCTGGCCCACGGTGAGGTTCCGGGAGTCTATAACATACACGTTGGGGAAGTCCTCGGCGGCCACCAGGGCGTTCTGATAGCAGCAGGAGAATTCCGCGCCGATGGTGATGTGGAGCACCGCGTCGTATTGGGGGGAGAGTTCGGCAAAGAGCTTCTGGTAGTCGTCGATGTTCACGGCGGCGGTGGAGGGCAGCCCTCCGCCGCGCTCCACATGGCGGAAGATGTCCTCGGGGCCGGCGTCCACGCCGTCCCGGCAGGTTTTGCCGCCGAAGGAGACGTACAGGGGGACGGAGGTGATGTCGTACCGGGCCAGAAGCCCGGCGGGCAGATCGCAGGTGCTGGTGGCGGTGATCTTGATGGACATGAAGATACCTCCCGGTCAAACGATTTAGCGTGCTACATTATATCAACCCGATTTCACGGATACAATAGCGCTTTTTGACGGAACTTCAGCACTTTTTCCCCTCATATTTGTGCCAGTTGCGGCATACCTCTCTACGGAGGTGATGCGTATGGTGGGCCAGATCGTCTGCCGGCGGGAGAAGGGGCGGGGGAGGCCGGAGTTCGTGGAGCTGGGCCGGCTGATGGTCCTCCGCTGGACGCTGTACGAACCCCCCGGCCTGCCCCGCTGGCGGCTGGAATGGCGGCTGCGCCGGGCGGAGGAGACCCTCCTCAAGGCCGGGGCGGGCAGGGTGCTGCTGCCGGAGGGCTTTCCCTACGCCTCCATGCTCCGCGCGCTCAAACCGGTGGACCCGCTGCCCTTTTGGCGGGCCGTCGCCGACCGGCTGGCCCTCCGGGCGCTGGAGCGGGGAGGGGCGAAGCCCCAGAAGGGGAGAGTGGCCCTGTCCGCTCCCCGGCTCTGTACCGAACTGCGGCAGACGGCGGAGCGGCTGTGTCCCCAGGTGCGGGGCCTGGTCATCGACGTGCCGGGAGTGGGGCAGGATTACGCCCGGTGGCTCCATCTGCGGTACGGCCTGCCGGTGTCGCCCCCCTCGGCGGGAGCGGAGGTCACCGTGGCCTTCGGGCCGGGCGGGGGCCGCTGGGGCACGGCGCTGGAGCTTTACGGGGAGCGGCCCGACTTGGCGGGGCTGACGGTGTCCGCCCCCGGCCTGGACCTGCCGGAGAACTGCGCCGGGCAGATGCTGGCCCTGCTTTGGGAGCAGGGGGCGGTGGAGCGGGACGGACTCGTCATCGCGTAAAAAGCGGCGGCCGGGAGGCCGCCGCTTTTTCATCAGAATTTTGTCCCGCCGAACTCGTGCAGGGTGAGCTGTTTATTCCGCTCCGCCGTCCAGCCGATGGACCACTGGGAGGCGAACAGCAGGAGCTGATTGCCCTTGTAGTCCTCCACCAGCATGGCGTCGCCGGGGAGGGTGAGCTGGTCCGCCCGGAGGGGTTCGTCCCCCTCATGCTCCACCCAGCGGAGGTACTCATAGGGCAGACCCTCGGAGTAGAGTTCCACGCCGTACTCGTTTTTCAGCCGGTACTCCAGCACGTCGAACTGAAGGGTGCCGACGACGCCCACGATGACCTCCTCCATGCCGGAATAGGGGGTCTTGAAGATCTGGATGGCGCCCTCCTGGGCGATTTGCTCCATGCCCTTGAGGAACTGCTTGCGCTTCATGGTGTCCAGGGGCCGGGTGCGCTGGAAGTGCTCGGGGGCGAAGGTGGGGATGGGGTCGAACCGGAACTTTTTGCCGGGGGCGCAGAGAGTGTCCCCGATGGAGAAGATGCCGGGGTCGAACACGCCGATGATGTCTCCGGCGTAGGCCTCCTCGATGATCTCCCGCTCGGCGGCCATGAGCTGCTGGGGCCGGGAGAGCTTTATTTTTTTGCCCCCCTGGACGTGGTAGACCTCTTTGTCCGCCTCAAACTTGCCGGAGCAGACCCGCATGAAGGCGATGCGGTCCCGGTGGGCCTTGTTCATGTTGGCCTGGATCTTGAACACGAAGGCGGAGAAGTCGTCGTCGAAGGAGTCGACGATCAGGTCCCCGGCGGCGCGGGGCAGGGGGGCGGTGGTCATGCGGAGGAAGTCCTCCAGGAAGGGCTCCACGCCGAAGTTGGTGAGGGCGGAGCCGAAGAACACGGGGGAGAGCTGCCCGTGGCGCACCCGGTCCAGGTCGAAGTCGCAGGAGGCGCCGTCCAGCAGCTCGATCTCGCCGGCAAGCTGGTCCCGTTTGGCCTGGCCGATGAG
>CANQKJ010000047.1 GCA_947624465.1 uncultured Oscillospiraceae bacterium | reverse complement strand
ACCTTCAGATCGGCCAGGTCGCCGGAGCAGCACTCCAGCTGCCGCACGGGGATATCCATGGAGCGGAACAGCTCCACGCTGTACCGCCACATCTTCTCGTACCAGGCCATGGAGTCCTCGGGCCGGCACACCACGATCATCTCCTGCTTCTCGAACTGGTGGATGCGGTACACGCCCCGCTCCTCGATGCCGTGGGAGCCCTTTTCCTTGCGGAAGCAGGGGGAGTAGGAGGTCAGCGTCTGGGGCAGGGACCCCTCCGGGATGATCTGGTCGATGAACTTGCCGATCATGGAGTGCTCGCTGGTGCCGATGAGGTAGAGGTCCTCCCCCTCGATCTTGTACATCATGGTCTCCATGTCGGTCTGGGACATGACCCCCTCCACCACATTGCCGTGGATCATAAAAGGGGGGATGCAAAAGGTGAAGCCCTTGCCGATCATAAAGTCCCGGGCGTAGGCCAGCACCGCCTCGTGGAGACGGGCGATATCGCCCAGCAGATAGTAGAACCCGGCGCCGGACACCCGGCCGGCGGCGTCCATGTCCACCCCGTCAAAGGACTCCATGATCTGGGTGTGATAGGGGATCTCGTAGTCGGGGACCACCGGCTCCCCGAACCGCTGGACCTCCACGTTGTGGGTGTCGTCGGGGCCGATGGGCACGCTGGGGTCGATGATGTTGGGGATCACCAGCATGATCTTGCGGATATCCGCTGCCAGCTGGGTCTCCAGGGCCTCCAGCTCGGCCAGCCGGTCGGCGTTGGCCTTCACTCTGGCCTTGGCCTCCTCGGCCTCCGCCAGCTTGGAGGGGTCCTTCTTGGCCTGGCCCATGAGCATCCCCACCTGCTTGGACAGGGTGTTCCGTTGGGCGCGCAGCTCGTTGGCCTCGGTCATGGCGGCCCGGTTTTTGGCGTCCAGTTCGATGACCTGGTCCACCAGGGGCAGCTTCTCGTCCTGGAATTTCTTCCTGATGTTCTCTTTGACCAGCTCCGGGTTCTCCCGGACGAACTTGATATCTAACATTGGTATCACCTTTATCGTGAGATTTTACTTCTTTTTGGCGGGCAGGTCCTCCAGCAGGTCCAGCAGATCGTTCAGATCGTCGGTGCCGTAGAACTCCAGGGACAGCCGTCCCTTCCTCCCCCGGCCGGAGACGGTCACCTTCCGCCCGAACCGGCCGGAAAGCTCCTTCTCCACCTGGCGGATATAGATCTGGTTGGGGTCGTCCTCCCGGGGCCGGTCCTCTCCGGGGAGGTCCCCCCCGTAGACGAATTTCCGGGCGGCGGTCTCCGCCTGCCGGACGCTCATACCGTTTTTGACGATGAGCCGGGCGAAAGCGGCGCGGGCGTCGTCGCCCTCCACGGACAGCACCGCCCGGGCGTGTCCGGCGGACAGCCTGCCCTCCGCCACCAGCTCCCGCACCGGCTGGGGCAGGCCGGTGAGCCGCAGGGCGTTGGCCACGGCGGGGCGGGACTTGCCCATGCGCCTGGCCACCTCGTCCTGGGTCATGCCGTACTTGGAGATGAGGGCCTCGTAGCCCTCCGCCTCCTCCATAGGGTTCAGGTCCTCCCGCTGGAGGTTCTCGATGAGGCCCAGCTCCATCACCCGGCGGTCGTCCGCCTCCACGATGACCACGGGCACCTCCCGGAGGCCGGCCCGCTTGGCCGCCCGCCAGCGGCGCTCCCCGGCGATGATCTGATAGTAGCCGGTGGACAGCCGCCGCACCGTGATGGGCTGTAAGACGCCATGCTCCCGGATGGAGTCGGCCAAATCGTCCAGCGCCGCCTCGTCGAACCGCTTTCGGGGCTGATTCAGACCCGGCTCCACCTGGGAGATGGGCAGGGAGACCGAACCCGCCTCCGGGGCGCTCAGGCCCGCGTCCCCGATGAGGGCGCCCAGGCCCTTGCCCAGGCCGCCTTTCGGCTTCGGCATAGGAGCACTTCCTTTCTATCTGTGTGGTCGGGACGTTTTCAACGTTTCACGTGAAACGCGGTGCCGGCTTCATATCCCTCGCTTCGGCCCGTGGCCGGAACTCCCTTATTGTGCCGCTCCTCCTCTTCCCGCAACGCCAAAGACCGGCCTTGCGGGGGCCCCGCTGTTCCGCTCCATGAACTCTTTGGCCAGGTTCCCGTAGGCCTCGGCGCCCCGGGAGAGGGGGTCGTAGGCCGCCGCGGGCAGACCGTGGCTGGGGGCCTCCGACAGACGGACGTTCCGGGGGATGACGGAGGCGAACACCTTGCCGGGGAAGTGGCGCTTGACCTCCTCCGCCACCTGCATGGACAGGTTGGTGCGTCCGTCGTACATGGTGAGCACTACCCCCTCCAGCTCCAGGGAGGGGTTCAGGCTCCGCTTGGCCAGCCGGACGGTGTACAGCAGGTCGGACAGGCCCTCCAGGGCGTAATACTCACACTGCACGGGCACCAGGAGGGCGTCCGCCGCGCAGAGGGAGTCCAGGGTCAGCAGCTCCAGCGAGGGCGGGCAGTCGATAAAAATGTAGTCGTAGCGGCTTTTGACCGGCTCCAGGGCGTCCTTCAGGCGGAACTCCCGCCGCTCCAGGGTGATGAGCTCCACCGTGGCCCCGGACAGCGCCTTGTTGGCGGGGATCACGTCCGCCCATTTGGTGGGGCAGACGGCCTTTTCCGCGTCGGAATAGCCCAGGATCACGTCGTAGATGTTGGGGGAGCGGGTCTTGTCCAGCCCGAAGCCGGAGGTGGCGTTGCCCTGGGGGTCGAAGTCGCACACCAGCACCTTTGCCCCCCGGGCGGTGAGGGCGGCCGCTAAGTTGACGCAGGTGGTGGTCTTGCCCACGCCGCCCTTTTGGTTCACAATGGCGATCGTCTTGCCCAAAGCATACCCGCCCTTTCCTCAAAATAAACCGCATAATATGCAGTATACCTATTATATAGGAGGCGGGCGGGAATTTCAACTGTTTTATCAAAAGAAGAGGGAAAAGAAAAGGGGAATGTTTCACGTGAAACATTCCCCGGTTTTGTCATTAACTGTAAAAAGGGCCGCGCTACTTCGGGATATGTATGGTCAGGGTGATCTCGCTGTCGGTCTCCTCCCGGCCGCAGCGGGCGGGCACCCCCGCCGACTGCATCACCGCCAGCCCCCGCTTCACGGTATTGAGGAACAGCCGCACGTCCCGGATGCGGTAGATGGGGGAGGCCCTGCGGGGGGCCGCCCCCTGTTTGCACAGCCGGTCGATGTACGCTTCGGCGGCGGCCACGTTCAGCCTGCCCTTGAGGATATGCTCCAGCGCCGCCCGCTGGCGGTCCGGGTCCTCCAGCCGGAGGAGCGCCCGGGCATGGCGCTCGGTGAGGCGGTTGGAGCGCAGAGAGGCGATCACGTCGGGGGGCAGCTTCAGCAGGCGGAGCTTGTTGGCCACGGCGGACTGGCTCTTGCCCACCCGGCGGGCGGCCTCCTCCTGGGACAGGTGGAACCGCTCGATGAGCCGGCGGAGGGCCTCCGCCTCCTCCCACACGTCCAGGTCCCGGCGCTGAAGGTTTTCGATGAGGGCCAGCAGGGAGGAGGTCTGCTCGTCCGCCTCCACCGCCAGGCAGGGCACGGTGGTGAGGCCCGCCAGCTGGGCCGCCCGGAGGCGGCGCTCCCCCGCCACCAGCTCCCAGCCGTTCACGGTGCGCCGCACCGACAGGGGCTGGAGGACCCCCACCGAGGCGATGGAGCGGGACAGCTCCTCCAGGCCCTGCCGGTCAAAGTCGCGCCGGGGCTGATGGGGATTGGGCCGCAGTTCTTTCACGGGGATGTCGATGACCTGACGCCGGTCCGTTTTTCGGAAAAGGGGCATAAGACCGCCTCCTATGTACCGTTTGGACAAGCATAACCCCCTCCCGGTGGAAAAATCCATCGAAAGGGGGCGTATCACGGAAATTCAGCCGGCCCGGAAGCCGGGGCTTTCGCCCCAGTCCATATATCAGTATTCCCCCGCCCGGCGGGCGGAGGAATATTCCAGATAAAAGGCGAACCGGGGCTTTCGCCCCGGCTCTGAAATGGAGGATAGAATGAAAAAGAAAGGATATCTCTTGCAAGTATCAAGATAAAGGGGAATCGTTACGAAAGTTCGTCAACATTTATTACAAATCTATTAAATCTCGCGGGTCCTCCCGCAGTCCGGCGAAAAACCGCCCCAGCAGCGCCCGGCACTCCGGCTCCCGCAGTCCGCCGTACAGCCGGGGACGGTGGTTGAACCGCTCCTCGAACAGGTTCAGCACCGAGCCGCAGCAGCCGGATTTCTCCTCCCGGGCGCCGTAGCGCACCTCGGCGATGCGGGCGTTGATGATGGCTCCGGCGCACATGGGGCAGGGCTCCAGGGTCACATACAGGGTGCAGCCGGACAGCCGCCAGCTCCCCAGCCGCCGGCAGGCCGCCTGTATGGCGCACAGCTCCGCGTGGGCGGCGGCCTGGCCCAGCTCCTCCCGGCGGTTGCGGCCCTCGCCCACGATCTCCCCCTCGGGGGAGACGATCACGCAGCCCACCGGCACGTCCCCGGAGGAGAAGCACTCTTCCGCCAGGGCGATGGCGCGGCGCATATAGTCCTCATGAGTCATGGCGGGGCCTCCCTCCGGCGGTTTTTCCCATTATACCACAGTTGCAGGCCGCTGTGCGGCTTGCGCGCCATACGCGGATATTATAACACGGCGGGAGGATCTTTCGCAAGTTCCTCTTGACATATATCGATGTTTGATATATTCTATGAGTATCAATATTCGATATAGGGGGGCGGAGCCATGGCCAGAGAGAAGCTGGAGACCCTGACCGAGCAGATGTACTATCTCCTGCTGGCGCTGTGCGAGCCGGGGCACGGGTACGCGGTGATGGAGCGGGTAGAGAAGCTGTCCCATGGGCGGCTGCGGCTGGGTCCGGGGACTCTCTACACCCTGCTGGGGCGGTTCGAGCGGGAAAAGCTCATCCGGCTGGACCGGACGGAAGACACCCGGAAGATATACTGCCTGACGGCGGAGGGCGGAGCGGTCCTCCGGGAGGAACACGAGCGGCTGCGGCGGCAGCTGGCCGACGGCGAGGCGATCCTTGGAAAGGAGGGCGGCCATGAGGGACAGGAAGTATGTGCTGTTTCGGTTCTCCCCGTATCTGTACAAGGGGATGGAGGAGTATCTGAACGAGCAGGCGGAGCGCGGCTGGGAGCTGGGGTCCGCGGGTCCGCTGGCGGGGAGGCTCCACCGGACCTGGCGGACTGACCTGCGGTACAGCGTGGACCTGATCCCCCGGGACGAGGGATACCGCCGGGAGTATTTCGATCTGTGCCGGGACGCGGGGTGGGAGCTGATCGAGACCCTGCCGTCGGTGGCGGTGTTCGCCTCCCTGCCGGGGGCCGACCCGCCCCCGGTCCAGAGCGACCCCGCCGTCGAGCGGGAGAACTTCGTCCGGGCCATGGCGCGGTATCTGATCTGGACCGGGCTTCTGTTCGCGGCGGGGATCGCCAGCATCCTCTGGCTGCGGGGGGAGATCGCCCGGACTTACAGCATCCTGGCCACGCCCCTGTACGTGTGGATCTACCGGCTGTGGCTGGCCGTCACCGCCGACGCGCTGGCGGCCATGCTGGCGCTGGAGGCGGCGGGCCTGCTGGCGGTGTGGCGGTCCGCCCGGACCCAGGAGGGGGCGCCCGTCCCGCCCCGGTGGGCGCTGTGGATCGACGGGATGGGCGACGTGCTGATGTGGACGGCCATGGCCTCGGCCTGGCTGATGACGGCGGCCCACTGGTGCTTCACCCGGGGGGTGGACCTGCGGATGGCGCTGCTGACGGCGGCGCTGGCCGGGGCGGTCTGCCTGGTCCTGGCGCTGGCGGGACAGCGGTCCGGCCGGAGGCTGAACCGCGCCAGGAGGCGGCTGGCGCTGGCGGGAGTGCTGGCGATCGTTGCCGCCGTGGGGCTGTATCTGATCCTGCGGCAGGCGAATTTTATGGGATGGAGGCTCTGGTATGTCTGAGTTTATTGGGACCGCGTTGGAATACCTGGCGGGGCGCATCCTGCCCATCCTGCTGGGGACGGCGGCCTTCTGGCTGGTCCGGCGGCTGCTGATCCGGCGGGGGGTCCTGGCCGAAGGGGGAAGGCCCCACGAGATCGGGACGCTGGTCTTCGCCCTGTATGTGTCGGCGGTGCTGTCCCTGACCTATCTGCCCCTGCTGCCCATGTCCGAGGGCGGATTCACCCTTGACTCCACCATCTGGGGCATCCTGACGGGGACCTATACCGCCGGGAGCTGGGTCTACACCATGCTGGCCGCCAATGTGGTGATGTTCCTGCCTCTGGGGTTTTTGACGAACCTGCTGTGGCGGCAGCGGCCCTGGCAGACGCTGGCCCTCTGTCTGGCGGCCACCCTGTGCGTGGAGCTGCTCCAGCCGCTGGCGGGGCGGAGCTTTGACATCGACGACATCCTCCTGAACTTCCTGGGCGGCGCGCTGGGGCTGCTGGCGGCGATGGGGTTCGGAAAGCTGCGGCCCCGGGCGGCGGAGGCCCTGAAAAGCAAGGCGTAAAAAAGCGCCCGGACGGTAAGTCCGGGCGCTTTGCTGTGTATTTCCGGGGGAATTTCCCGCCTTCAGCACATGGGCTTCAGGTCGGGGGAGACGATCAGGGTGGCCTCGGTGGCGGCCTGCACCTGCTCCACGGTGAACTCGGGGTTGATCTCCACCAGCTCCAGGCCCTTGTCGGTGACGTTCATCACGCCCATCTCGGTGATGATCTTGGTGATGCAGTGGACGGCGGTGTAGGGCAGACGGCACTTCTTCAGGATCTTGGGGTTGCCCTTGGCGGTGTGCTCCATGGCCACGATGACCGCCTTGGCGCCCACCAGCAGGTCCATGGCGCCGCCCATGCCGGGCATCTTCTTGCCGGGAATGATCCAGTTGGCCAGGGAACCCTCCTCGTCGACCTCCAGGCCGCCCAGGATGGTGGCGTTCACGTGGCCGCCGCGGATGAAGCCGAAGGAGGTGGCGGAGTCCACGAAGCAGCCGCCCCGGACCGCGCAGGCGTTGCCGCCGCCGGCGTCGATGTTGTAAAGAGGCTCCTCATACCCCTCGATGGGGATGCCGGCGCCGATGATGCCGTTCTCGGCCTGGAGGATGACGTGGACGTCCTCAGGCAGATAGTTGGGGACCAGGGTGGGCAGGCCGATGCCCAGGTTGACCACGTCGCCGTCCTTCAGCTCGGCGGCGACACGCTTGGCGATAAAGCCCTTGATCTCAGACTTATCCATCAATATTTCCCTCCATCCACGATGTAGTTGACGCAGGCGCCGGTGACATGAACGTTCTCAGGCTCGATGTCGCCCAGCTCCACCACGTTGTCGGCCTCCACGATGACCAGATCGGCGGCGGTGGCCATCATGGGGTTGAAGTTGCGGGTCATCCCCTTGAACCACATATTGCCCATCTTGTCCACCATATGGGCGTTCAGGATGGCCACGTCGGCGTGCAGGGGCTTCATCAGCAGATACTCCTTGCCCTCGACGGTCTGCCTGCCCAGGCAGTAGGGGGAGTCCTCCACGATGGTGCCCACGCCGGTGGGGGTGAGCACGCCGCCCAGGCCCGCGCCGCCGGCCCGGATCATCTCGGCCAGGGAGCCCTGGGGGATCAGGTCCACGGTGAGGGTCTTCTCCACCATGTTCTGCTGGGCCACATCGGGGGTCATGCCCACATGGGAGTTGATGACGTGCTTCACCTGGTGGTTGTGGATCAGCTTGGCCATGCCCCACAGGTCGCCGTTGGGACCCTGGGCCATGCCGCAGTCGTTGCCGATGATGGTGAAGTCCTTTTTGCCGCTCTTGGAGAGGGCGTCGATGATATGGTGGGCGCTGCCGCGGCCCAGGAATCCGCCATACATGATGGTGGCCCCGTCGGGGATCATGGCGACCGCCTCTTCCAGCGTAATGATCTTGTTAGTCAATGTGATTCCTCCTTATGTTTACTCTATGGACACCGGGGGAACGGTCCCCGGACGATCCGCTGTCTCAGCACTTCTCGAACACGGTGGCGACGCCCATGCCGCCGCCGATGCACAGGGTGGCCAGGCCCTTCTTCGCCTCGGGCCGCTTGAGCATCTCGTGGAGCAGGGTGACGATGATCCGGGCGCCGGAGGCCCCCACCGGGTGGCCCAGGGAAATGGCGCCGCCGTTGACGTTGACCTTGCTCATGTCGAAGTGGAGCTCACGGGCCACGGCGATGGACTGGGCGGCGAAGGCCTCGTTGGCCTCGATCAGGTCCATGTCGTCGATGGTCAGGCCGGCCTTTTTCAGGGCCGCCCGGGAGGCGGGCACCGGGCCCACGCCCATGATCTTGGGGTCCACGCCGCCCTGGCCCCAGCCGATCAGCCTGGCCATGGGCTTGAGACCGTACTTCTCCACCGCCTCGCCGGAGGCCAGCAGGATGGCGGCGGCGCCGTCGTTGATGCCGGAGGCGTTGGCGGCGGTGACCCGCTGCTCGTGCCTGCGGGTGTCGGCCTCATGTACCTGGGTGGGCTCAAAGGTGTGGACGATCTCGTCCTCCACGCCCTCGGGACCCACAGGGAAGGCGCCCCGCAGCTTGGAGATGCTCTCCACGGTGACGCCGGCCCGGGGAAACTCGTCCCGCTTGAATTCCACCGTCTGCTTTTTGACCTTCACCGTCACGGGGACGATCTCGTCGTCGAACCGGCCGGAGTTCTGGGCGGCCTCGGTCTTCTGCTGGGAGGCGGCGGCGAACTCGTCCAGCTCCTGGCGGGTGATGCCCCACACGTCGCAGATGTTCTCGGCGGTGGTGCCCATGTGGTAGTTGTTGTAGGCGTCCCACAGGCCGTCGCGGATCATGGTGTCCACCACCTTCTTGTCGCCCATGCGGGCGCCCCAGCGCTCGTCGGGCAGGGCGAAGGGGGCGGCGGACATATTCTCGGTGCCGCCGGCCACGATGATGTCGGCGTCCCCGGCCAGGATGGCCCGGGCGCCCTCGATGACCGACTTCATGCCGGAGCCGCAGACCATGCCCACGGTGTAGGCGGGGACGGAGTAGGGCAGGCCGGCCTTGATCCCCACCTGCCGGGCCACGTTCTGGCCCTGGGCGGCGGTGAGGATGGAGCCGAACATCAGCTCGTCCACCTGGTCAGGCTTCACGCCGGCGCGGGCCAGGACTTCCTTCACGACGATGGCGCCCAGCTCGGAGGAGGGGGTGTCCTTCAGGGAGCCGCCGAAAGAGCCGACGGCGGTGCGGCAGCAGTTGACAACATAGACGTCTTTCATAGCATGACCTCCAGTGAATGATATGATTTCCGGGGCACTTGGTTCATCAATTATATAATAGGCGGCCGAAAAAAGCAACAGGAGAAATGCACTTTTCCCCGAGAAAACGCCGAGAAAACGCGGGCTTGAGCGGGAAGATTCAGGTAGATCGCCGGGGATGAAAAACCGCCCCCGGACAGGGCCGGGGGCGGCGGGGCGCTATCTTCGGAGGGCGCGGCGGAGGGCCTTTTCCATCTCGCAGACCGCCACGGGGGCCAGGGACAGCCCCAGCACGCAGAGCCACTCCGGGAGGGTGAGGGCGGTGACCCGGAAGACGGCCATCAGCGGGGGGAAGAGCAGGACGGCCAGCTGGAGAGCCGCGCCCGCCAGGAACGCCCTGTTCATGGCGGGGTTGGACAGCGGCCCCAGGGCGAAGAGGGAGCGGTCCTCGCTCCGCACGTCGAAGGCGTGGAACAGCTGGCAGAAGGTGAGGGTGGCGAAGGCCATGGTGTTGGCGGCGGCGTCGGCCGCGGCGGGGTCCGAGAGGACGTACTCCCCCAGCCAGTAGGCCGCCAGGGTCAGCAGGCCCACCATCGCCCCCTGCCAGGCCAGGCGGAGGGAAAAGGCCCGGTCGAACAGGGGGGCGGAGGCGGGGCGGGGCTTTTCCTCCATCACCGAGGGCTCCACCGGCTCCATTCCCAGGGCCAGGGCGGGCAGGGAGTCGGTGACCAGGTTCAGCCAGAGGAGCTGCACCGCCACCAGGGGCGGCTGGTGGAAGTTCAGCAGGGTGGCCAGGAACAGGGTGAGGATCTCCCCGATGTTGCAGGACAGCAGGTAGTGGATGGCCTTCCTGATGTTGGAGTAGATGCCCCGGCCCTGCTCCACCGCCCGGACGATGGTGGCGAAGTTGTCGTCGGTGAGGATCATGTCCGCCGCGCCCTTGGCCACGTCGGTGCCGGCGATCCCCATGGCGCAGCCGATATCGGCGGCCTTAAGGGCGGGGGCGTCGTTGACGCCGTCGCCGGTCATGGCCACCACCATGCCCCGCTTCTGCCACGCCTTGACGATGCGCATTTTATGCTCCGGGGTCACCCGGGCGTAGACCGAGAACCGGTCGATGTCCTGCTCCAGCAGCTCCTGGGGCATGAAGTCCAGGTCCTCCCCGGTGACGGCCAGATCGCCGTCCCGGCAGATATCCAGCTCCCTGGCGATGGCCACGGCGGTGAGCTTGTGGTCCCCGGTGATCATCACCGGGCGGATGCCGGCGGCGTAACACTGGGCCACCGCCTCCTTCACCTCCGGCCGGGGCGGGTCGATCATCCCCACCAGCCCCACAAAGGTGAGGCCGGTCTCCAGGGACCGGGAGGTCAGCTCCCGGGGGAGGGCGTCCACGTCCCGGTAGGCGCAGCCCAGCACCCGGAGGGCGCTTTCCGCCATGGAGGTGTTGGCGTTCTCCACCTCCCGGGCCAGGGCGGCGGTGAGGGGGACCGCCCGCCCCGCCAGGATGTGGGTGCACCGGGACAGGAGCACGTCGGGGGCGCCCTTGACCATCACCCGGTATCTGCCCCCCACCGGGTGGACGGTGGACATGAGCTTGCGCTCCGAGTCGAAGGGCAGCTCGGCCACCCGGGGGAACTCCCGCTCCAGGGCGTTTTTGTCCAGGCCGTCCGCCAGAGCCGCGTCCACAAAGGCGGCCTCGGTGGGGTCGCCGGCGGTCCTCGGGCTGCCATTCTCGTCAGTTGTCAGAACGGCGTCGCTGCACAGGGCGCCGATGGCCAGGGCGTCCCGGCGGTGTTTGCCG
>CANQKJ010000046.1 GCA_947624465.1 uncultured Oscillospiraceae bacterium | reverse complement strand
CGTGCTCTCCAAGGCTTCACTTTACTATGCGTCCTCTATTGCCGGTTCCGGCAGGGACAATTTGTGGTTCAACGGGAGAGCATGATTCCAGTTTGATTCTCGCGCTCCTGGCGGCAAGAAAAGTCGGCCTTTGCCGTGCCTCTCCAGTCTACCACACCCCCGCTCCGTTTTCATCCTTCCTGGTGCAGGTTTGCATGATGTTTGATTCGGCAGCGTAGATTTTGATTTGCACAGGGCCTGCGGGTACTGCTGTTGAGGACACTCCTCGATATCCGCATACTCAGTGCTGTTTGTCTTGCCGAAAGTCCGCAGGATATGGTTGAACTGTACTCACAAAGAGAACTGGTCAAGGATTGCCCTATCTCAGATTGTTACGAGCGCAAGAGCCTCATAATTACGTCCAACCTGGAGTTTTCCCAGTGAAATACCGTCTTAAAGGTATCCGTGGGCCACTCTGCGAGGGCGTTCGCCTTTGCGTAGCTGACACGGGGATCGGTATCCCGCCGGAGCATCGGGAGCGCATTTTCGAGCGTTTCTACCGGGTAGACAAGAGCCGGTCAAAAGAGCTTTGCGGTACTGGGCTGGGACTGTCCATCGTGAAACACGCCGCAGGACTCCATAACGCGAAAATAGAGCTGCAAAGCGCAGAGGGTAAAGGCACAACGATTACCGTGATTTTCCCAGAGGTAAAAGAATACAGCCTTTGAAAAACCAACAAAATTCACTTTACTTTTTTCTTTGTTTGTTGTAAACTTGAGAAAAGCAAGAAAGGTAGGTGAGCATCTTGTTAGAAACTGAACTTCAGTTGTTGGTTTCTAAAGTTCAGAAACGGGAATGTGAAGAGAAAACCATAGAAGTAAAGTCTGCACACTTGGGTTGTCCTGAAAAGCTGTACGATACCTTCTCTTCCTTTTCCAATCAGGATGAGGGTGGTGTGATCCTGTTTGGGCTTGACGAGCACGCCGGGTTTCGAAAGGTCGGTGTGTACGATGCGCAGGAATTGCAAAAGCGTCTCGTTGAAATCGGCGAGGAGATGACTCCTGTCGTGCGCCCGGTCCTTTCCGTTTGGGATGAAAATGGATTGACTTTTGTGTCAGCAGAAATTCCGCCAGTGGATTTGGCGGAGCGTCCCTGCTTCAAAACCGCGAAGGGACGGTTGAGGGGCGCATATGTCCGCGTAGGCGATGCCGATAAGCCCATGACTGAGTATGAAGTCTACAGCTACGAGGCGTTTCGGAAAAAGTACCGTGACGATATCCGAGCTGTTTCGGGAAGCTCCATTGACATACTGGATAGCAAGAAACTGGAGGAGTATGTTCAGCGCAGAAAGATGAACCGCCCCAATCTATCGGAACTGACCGATAAGCAGGTTTATGAGCTGCTTGGAATTACGGCAAAGGGTCGGGTAACTTTGGCGGCGATTTTGCTTTTTGGGTTATATCCACAGGCGCAGTTTCCGCAGCTGGGCATCATTGCGTCCCACGTTCCTGGCACAGAAATGGGCGTTCTGGGACCGGATGGGCAGCGCTTTATTGACAGCAAACGAATAGAGGGTACGATTCCGGAAATATTGGACGCTGCGGTCGCGTTTGTGCGGAGCAATATGCGTGTTTCCGTGCATATCGACCCGCTCTCAGGAAAGCGAACGGATATTCCGGAATATCCGCTGGATGCGGTCAGAGAAGTCGTCCTCAACGCTTTGGTGCATCGGGACTACAGCATTCATACGGAGGATATGCCGATTCAGCTGCTCCTCTTCTCAGATCGCCTGGAGGTTTCAAACCCCGGCGGACTGTACGGTCGGCTGACCGTTGATCAGCTGGGCAAAGCACAGCCCGATACGCGCAATCCATTCCTGGTGACCGCAATGGAGGCTTTGGGGAAAACAGAAAATCGTTATTCGGGAATTCCCCGAATCTGCCGCGCCATGACGGAGAGAGGATTACCGCCGCCTGAATTTACCGACTCCCGCGGCACATTTTCTGTCTGTCTGCGCTGTGATCTCTCCGAACCCGCTGCACAGGCCGAGCCAACCCCCGTAACAGGAGAGATGACCGCCAAAATTGATGATCCCAAGGGCCTGCTAACCTTTTGCAGAAAGCCACGCACCCGGGGCGAAATCATTGCATTTTTGGAAATCCCCTCGGTCAGCTACGCATTGAAGCGGTATCTGGACCCGTTGGTAAAGGGTGGGATGATCGGCTTATCTATTCCTGACCGTCCCAAGAGTCCGAAGCAGACCTACCAGACAGTCGTTGATAGTGACGAAGCAAATCGTTGAAATGTGGTTAATCCCGAAAATGGAGCAGGAAAAATTGCCTGCGGAGAAAAGAGCAAACGCCGCTGCTGTTGCAGCGGTGTTTGCTTGTAAGCGTAAAATGTAGCGACGGATATACAACTTGATAGAGACGGCAAAGGAGGGCGGGTTGGCCCCCTACCGATAACTGCTTTGGGTGCTGTCTGAAGCGCCGATACTGGTGCGGGCCGGGGATGACTGGGCGGAACATCTGACGCCGGCCAACGCCCCGAAACACTGCCAGCCCGGCAGGGCATATGACTACAAACGCATTTTTCACATGGGTCCGCTGAAAAGCGGGCCCGTTTTGCTTATCCTTATCAAAATGTACGAAAATCCGGCCGAGCCAGCCAAAAGCCCGTCCGACATTTTTCGATATGTTCCTTTATCCTTATGTTATATCGATCATAAGGAGGAACTCTATGAACACTACAGAAAAAGCGGACAACTTCGCTAAAAACCTCAACCTGATCCGCGAGTTCAAAGGTTGGTCTATGGCTGAATTTGCCTCGGAGATCGCCATCCCGAGATCTACGCTCCAGGCCGTTCTGAATAGCGGGCAAACCACTTTAGACACCGCGCTTCGTATCGCGCATCAGCTGGGTATCCCTCTCGACACTCTGACAAACGGCGTTTTATCTCCGCAGGAAATGAGCGCTACTTTCGGATTCCTTTACACGCTGGACTGGTACAGCCGCATCAGTGTCGAGGAGCAGCAGAAAGCGCTGGAGTGCCTCCTGACCCTTTTTCGGTTGATCCAGCGAGGTGGGAAATGATGCCTGATTTTGAGCCCTTTGATCCGGCTCTGCTGGCCTCTGCCTGTGACTTGCTGCGGCGCCTTGGTATTCCTGAAACTTATAAGGGCTTTCAATATGCCGCCTATGCCGCCGCTCTATGCGCTCTGTCCCAGGACCGTCTCCTGCTGGTGACCAAACGGCTTTACCCCGATATTGCGAAACGCTTTGATACAAGCTGGAGCTGCGTTGAACGCGATTTGCGCACCGTGATCAATGTGGCATGGAACCGCAACCCTTCTTTCCTTACCAAACTGGCCCGATGCACTTTAGGCACTAAACCGCCTTGAGCGCAGTTTATTGCTGCCCTCGCTACGGCATCCGCTCTGATTCCGCCGATTTTGCCTCACCGTCATTTTAGCGGAAAGATCCCCGACGGTCAAGCGCATACCCTATCTTTGGAAGAAGGATTAACAGAAAAAGGGCCCTGCATCGGGGTGCAGGTCCACCGATCGATTTACCAGACAGGTTTTGATCGACCCCTTGTATGTGTCCCGGATGATGTGGTATACTTTTATGTAAAGCAAACTGGGAAAGGGTGTGCCAACTGTGAGCAGGTTAGCATCAAATGGCTGTTGAGCAGATGAACGTTACAGGCAGCAGCTTTATCTTTGACTCAGCATCGCAATTTTTGAACCTCACTGCCTTCAGCCATGGCCGAGGACTGGCGTTGGTTTGTTGTTTTATGCAGGGTAATTATTGCACGGTTGATCCGCTGCGCTTTATGCTTGGAATCCTTTTGACCACATGACCGACCACAGCCGGGCGTGTAACACACGGACGCCGGCGCACAAAATGTGCCAAAAAAGTATTTAAGATATAATAGAAATTACTAAAATGAACAATAAATTAATAGAAAAAGTTTGGATTCGGCCTTCACACGCAAGAGGTCACAGATTCGAGTTCTGTAGTCTCCACCACACGAAACGAGTCCGAACTTGTGCCCCATCGGGGACGGGTTCGGCCTCGTTTTTTTCACGGACCTGACGGCATGAAAAAGGCGGCCCCTTGATTGATGGGATTTTCCGTAGTATACTGGTCCCATATCGCGGGGACCGGGAGCCCTGATATCGGAATCGAACGCAGCGGGGCGCGCTGCCCGCGAATTCGGTGGATACACAAAGGGAGATGAACACGCATGACCTTCCACTCCGAACAGCAGACGCTGTTCCTCCTGATCTACGGCTTTCTGGCCTGGGCGGTGGAGGTGATCTTCTTCGCCGTCAAGGAGAAAAGATTCATCAACCGGGGGTTCCTCACCCTGCCCATCGACTTTGAGATCGGCCTGGTCTTCTCCGGCCTGGCTGTGGCCCTGCCCCCGCTGGGGCGGAACTACGGGGCGATGTACGTCATCACCCTGGCCAGCCTGATCCTCGTCCGGGCCGTGCTGGGCTTCTTCGGCGGCCGGCTGTCCAAAAACGCCGCGTGGCTGAGATCGGCGCCCAGCGGCACCTGGCGGAGCCTCCTCCGCAACGCGCTGCTGGCCGCGGTCATCCTCATCGCCTATCTGCTGCTCCAGCCCATGCTGATGGTGCTGGCGGCCATGATCCCCGGGATCGTCCTGACGGTGATCCAGATCGTGGCGTGGGTGCTGATCCTGGCGGACTTCATCGCCGTGGTCTTCGCCATGCGGAAGGGAAAGGACAGCTTCGAGCGGCAGATGGAGAAGGGGAAGACGGACGAGCTGTCCGCCAAACTGGCCGGGGCCGTTTGGAAGCGGCTGGAGAGGGCCTATCCCGGCATCCGGGACGAGCAGACCCGGGGCGAGATCGTCTTCGCCAAGGGCATGAGCCTGGACAAGCTGATCTGGGTCTTCCTCATCTCCGCCCTGCTGGGGGACATCATTGAGACCTTCTACTGCAGGCTGGTGGGCGGTACCTGGATGAGCCGCTCCAGCGTGATCTTCGGCCCCTTCAGCTTCGTGTGGGGCATCGGCGCCGTGCTGCTCACCGTCAGCCTCATCCGCCTCAAGGACAAGGACGACCGCTGGGTCCTGCTGGCGGGCGGCCTGCTGGGCGGGGCCTTCGAGTATATGTGCAGCGTGTTCACCGAGCTGGTCTTCGGCAAGGTGTTCTGGGATTACAGCTATATGCCCCTGAACATCGGCGGGCGGACCAACGTGCTGTTCATGTTTTTCTGGGGCGTGCTGGGACTGGTCTGGGTGAAGATCGCCTATCCGCCGCTGGAGAAGTTCATCGAGAAATTCCCACCGCTGGCGGCCAAGATCGCCACCTGGGTCATCATCGTGCTGATGACGCTGAACGGCCTGCTCACCATGGCGGTGATGCTCCGCTACAACGAGCGCCAGGCCGACCAGCCCCCCTCCAACATCCTGGAGGAGTTCATCGACCACGCCTATGACGACGATTTCGTGGAGGACCGCTGGCAGAACATGGTCAGCGCTGAAAGCGGCAAATGACCGCGCGGGACAGAAACAGGGACCGGGGCTTTGCCCCGGTCCCTGTTTTGCGCGTGTCGGTCAGGCCCTTACAGTATAATATCCCGCACCCGGGCGAGGTCCATCTCCTCCAGCGCGAAGTCCGCCTCGGGCAGCGGTTCGTCGGGCGAGATGTTGGAGCGGATGTACACCGTGGCCAGGCCCGCGGCGCGGGCCCCCGCGATGTCGCACAGCCCGTCGTTGCCGATCATCACGGCGGTCTCCGGGGGGATATGCCGTTCGGTCAGCAGGATGTCGAAAAACCGGCGGTCCGGCTTCTTTACGCCATAGTCGGAGGACAGGTAGACGCCGTCGAAAAGGCCGGCGATCCCCAGCCTGTCCAGCTCGTCCCGGGTGAAGACGGCCTGGGCGTTGGACAGCAGCCAGACCCGCCGGCCGGCCGCCCGCAGGGCCTCCAGCAGCTCCCGCGCCCCGTCGTACAGCCGGATGTACTCCGTGGAGAGCCGCCGGAACCGCAGGCCGGTCTCCGCCGCCTCCTCCGGTCCCGCGTCCGCGCCCTTTTTCAGGAACAGGTCCCGGAAGACCTCCTCCAGCCTGATCTCGGGGTGGGCCTCGTGGCTGTCGTCCCGCAGGGGGAGCGCTCCCCGCTCTTTCTCGCGGACGGCGGCGAAATAGGCCGCCTCCAGCTCCTCCGGCCGGTAGGGGGCGCCCCGCTCCCCGTACCAGGCGGCCAGCTCCCGCCACAGGGTGGGGCTGCGCTCGTCGGTGCGGATGTCCACCAGCGTGCCGTACAGGTCGAAGATGCAGTCTGTGTATCTCATCGCCGGCCGCTCCGGTGGAGCATGAAGCACTCGTAGGGCCGGAGGACGCCACTCTCCGGGGCGGGATAGTTGGAGATCAGCGGTCCGGCGCCCTCAAAGCCGGCGGGCAGGGGATAGGGCAGGGCCTCCCCGGTGAAGTTGCAGACTACCAGCAGCCCCTCGTCCGCCGTCTCCCGGGTGTAGGCAAAGACCCGCTCGCTGTCCGGGTCCAGCAGGGTGAAGTCCCCGTCCCGGAACACGGGGTACTCCTTCCGCAGGGCGATGAGCTTCCGATAGAACCAGAAGATGGAGTCGGGGTCGGCCAGGGCCGCCTCCGCATTGATCTCGGTGTAGTTGGGATTGACGACGAACCAGGGGGTCCCGGTGGTAAAGCCGGCGTTCTTCTCCGCCGACCACTGCATGGGGGTCCGGGCGTTGTCCCGGCTGCGGGCGTAGATGGAGGCCATCACGTCCTCCTCGGAATACCCCTGCTCCAGGCGCTCCCGATAGGCGTTTTGGGTCTCGATGTCCTCATACTCCCCGATGGGCAGGCGGATGTTGGTCATGCCGAGCTCCTCCCCTTGGTAGATGTAGGGGGTGCCCTGCATCCCGTGGAGGGCCGCGGCCAGCATCTTGGCGGACTGCACCCGGTATCTGCCGTCGTCCCCCCAGCGGGAGACGATGCGGGGCAGGTCGTGGTTGTCCCAGAACAGGCTGTTCCAGCCCTGGCCGTACAGGCCCTTCTGCCAGCGCTCCATGCACCGCTTCAGTTTGGGCAGGTCCAGGGGGGCCAGGTCCCACTTCCACCCGCCGCAGTCGGCGAAATTGTGCTCGAACTGGAATACCATGCTCAGCTCTCTGCCGCTGGGGTCGCTGTACAGCCGGCCCTCCTCCACGTCGGCGCTCCAGGCCTCGCCCACGGTGACCAGGCCCTCCTCCCGGAAGGCCTCCCGGCTGAGCTCCCGGACGTACTCGTGGAGCTTGGGGCCACGGGCGGTGATCTTCCTGTCCGGCTCCTTGCCGATGTTGTCGATCACGTCCAGCCGGAAGCCCTCCACCCCCTTGTCCACCCAGAAGCGGATCATGTCGTACAGCGCCCGGCGAAGGCGGGGGTTGGACCAGTTCAGGTCGGGCTGCTTGACGGCGAACTGATGGTAGTACCACTGGCCCAGCGCCGGGACGTACTCCCAGGCGGAGCCGCCGAAGTTGGCCGGCAGGTCGTTGGGGGGCGTGTCCGGGGTCCCGTCCCGCCAGATGTAGTAGTCGTGGCAGGGGTTGTCCCGGCCCTTGAGGGCCTCCCGGAACCAGGGATGCTCGTCTGAGCTGTGATTCAGCACCAGGTCCATGATGATGGAGATGCCCCGCTTTTTGGCCTCGGCGATGAGCCGCTCCATATCGGCCATGGCGCCGAAGGGGGGCCAGACGGCCTGATAGTCCGAGATGTCGTAGCCGTTGTCCGCCTGGGGAGAGGCGTACACCGGGGACAGCCAGATGCCGTCGATGCCCAGCGTTTCCAGATAGTCCAGCCGGCTGATGATGCCGGGGATGTCCCCCAGCCCGTCCCCGTCGGAGTCCTGGAAGCTCTTGGGGTAGATCTGATAGAATACCGCGGACTTCCACCAGCCGCGTTTGGTCTTGTCAAGCATTTCGGTCGTCTCCTTGTTCGATTCGCTCCAGCGCCTCATACACCCGCAGCAGCTCCCCCACGCTCCACGCCTGGGCGAAGCAGCCCCTGGAGGGGCCGGGCTCCAGCCCGTCGTAGATCTCCGGCAGATGGCCGGCGCAGCCCTCCCGGAGCAGGGCGGGCATGGTCGACAGTCGCTCCCGCACCCGGGATGCGGTCTCGGGGGTGTTTCCGTGGACCTTCAGCCACGCCAGATAGTACCCTCCCAGGGGGAAGGGCCACACGGTGCCCTGGTGATAGGCCAGGTCCCGGTCCCGGAGGGGGCCGCCGTAGAGGGGATGGAAGTCCGGGTCGTCGGGGGAGAGGGTCCGCAGGCCGTGGTCGGTGTACAGCCTGGCGGCTACCGCCTCCACCACCCGCCGCTCCCGGTCGGGGGGCAGCATGGTAAAGGGCATGGACACCGCCCAGATCTGATTGCACCGAAGCTGGGTGTCGGCCTTTGTGCCGGAGAGTACGTCCCGCAGATATCCCCTGTCCTCCAGCCAGAATTTTTCGTTGAAGGACGCCTTCACTTTTTCCGCCAGAGCGGCGTACTCCCCGGCCTCCGCGCCGGCCAGAGGGGCCAGCTCCCGGAGGACGCACAGGGCATTGTACCAGTAGGCGTTGATCTCCACCGGCTTGCCGTGGCGGGGGGTGGGGAGGAACCCGTCCACCCGCACGTCCATCCAGGTCACCTGGTCCAGGCCGGACCCGGCGCGGATGAGGCCGTCGCCGTCCATGGCGATGGCGTAGCGGGCGCCGGTCTCATAGGCCCGGACAATGCGGACCAGCACCGGCCAGGCCTCCCGGACGAACTCTTCGTCGCCGGTCTTCTGCCAGTACAACCACACCCCGTTGATGAGCAGCAGGGGGGCGTCCGCCGAGTTATACTCCGGGACCTCCGCCCCCTCCGGGAACAGGTTGGGCAGCAGGCCGCCCTTTTCGTAGGCCAGGAAGGTGCGGAGGATGCTTTTCGCGTCCTCATACCGGCCTGTGGCCAGGGCGCACCCCGGCAGGGAGATCATGGTGTCCCGCCCCCAGTCTCCGAAGAAGGGGTAGCCGGCGATGACGGTCTTGCCGCTGGTGGAGGCCCGCCAGGCGATGTAGGCGTCGGCGGCCCGGGCCAGCTCCCTGGCCGCCGGGTCCCGGAAGGGGGCGGCGTCCAGCAGGGCGCGCTGCCGCGCTTCGCAGTCCCGGAGGATGTCCCCGCCGGCGCACCCCGTGGGTCCGGCGGAGAACGCCAGCTCGCACCGCCCCGTCTCCCCGGCGGGCACCGTCCACTCCACTTGGCAGCAGAGGAGGCCCAGACCGCTCTCCTCCCGGCCGTTTTCGGCGTCGTGCCGGTAGAACAGCCGCTCGCTTTGCGGGGAGATGGCGGCGACGCGCCCGTTGGAGGCGATATGGAGGGCGTGCCCTTCCCCGCGGACGGCGCCGTCCCCATAGGCGAGGGGGAGGGGAGTTTGGGGCGGGTGGCCCTTCGGCGTGAACTGGAAGGACGGCGTCACCCGGAGGGTGCAGTCCGCGTCGGAGCGGTTCTCCACAGTGTAGACCGCCGCCGCCCGGTTGGCGCCGTGCTCGACGGCGATCTGCCGCCGGACCGTCACGTCTCCGGCCTGATACTCCCAGGCGGGGAGGCCGTCGAACACGAAGGAGACCAGCCGCCGCCAGCCGTCCTCCGGGGGGGCGTCCCCCGCGAAGCGCTGGGAGGAGAGGAACACCGTCCCGCCGGCCGTGGTCAGCGTCTCGGACAGGCGGTGGACCAGGCCGGACCGCCGGTTGGGGGTCTCCGCCGCCACCAGGACGCCCTGGTCGCACCGGGAGACGGAGAAGGCCGCCGACGTGGAGGCATAGCCCCCCAGACCGTTGGCCAGCAGCCAGCAGTTGTCCTCCGCCCGGTCCAGGGCGGGCATATCCCGCTTGTCATAAATGAATCGCATGGGTTACCTCGTCAACGCTGTCCCAGAATGAGGCCCGACGCCGGGCCCAGCCGGGCGCTGCATTGGAGCTGATAGGGCGCCTGCCAGCGCCAGGAGGAGTCCCCGTCGGCCAGCACGTCCCAGACCCCTTCCGGCAGCTCCGCGTCCACGGTGTCCTCCCCGCCGTTGAAGATCAGGCACAGCAGCCGCCAGGGGCTGTCCCCGGCGTTGTCCAGCAGGACGCCGGCGCAGCGCTCAGTGAACTGGTCGTTGGCCAGCAGCCGCGCCCCCGCGCCGGGGGACTTGTCGCAGAGGCCGGGGAGCCGCTTCCGCAGGGCGATGAGGCCCCGGTAATAGTCGGCCAGCGGCTCATATTCCCAGGCCCGCTCCCAGTCCAGCCGGTTCAGCTCTGGGGAGGAGCGGTAGGTGTTCTTGACGCCGTTCTTGGTGCGGGCGAACTCCTCCCCGGCCAGGAGGAACAGGCTGCCCTGGCAGGAGAAGTTGATGGCGGCCGCCAGCCGGTTCTGCCGGAGCAGATCGGCCCCGGACCGCCCCGGCCCCACGGCGGCCAGTTTGTCCCACAAGGTCCAGTCGTCGTGGCAGGAGAGGTAATTCACCGTCTGGGAGGGGGCCCGGTGGGGGAGGCCCTCCCCGGCCCAGCCCCTGACGCAGCGGGCCAGCTTTTCGGCGTCCAGCCCGCCGCCGTTGACGAAGCCGGCGTCCTCCGCCCGGAAGAGGCTCCCCTTCACCGCGTCCCGGGTGTCGTCGCAGAAGGCGGCCACGCCGCCGTCCAGCCGCCATAGACTGCCCTTGTCTGCCAGGCGGACGCCGGGCCGGACGGCGGTGCCGCCGGCGCTCCAGGGTTCGCCCAGCATGAGCTTTTCGCCGGGGCCGTACCGCCGGTCCAGCTCCCGCCGGATGCGGTCCATCAGGGGCGCGTCCAAAAGGCCCATCAGGTCGAAGCGGAACCCGTCGATGTGGTACTCCTCCGCCCAGTAGAGGACGGAGTCCAGGATGTATTTTGCGCACATACTCCGCTCGGAGGCCAGATCGCAGCCGCAGCCGGAGCCGTTGGAGGGGGAGCCGTCCGCCTGCTGGCGGACGTAGTACCAGGGGACCGTCCGCCACAGCCAGGAGTCCAGGCGGTAGGTGTGGTTATACACCACGTCCATGATGACCCGCAGCCCCGCCCGGTGGAGGGCCAGCACCGCCTCCTTCAGCTCCCAGACCCGGACCTCGCCGCGGGCGG
>CANQKJ010000045.1 GCA_947624465.1 uncultured Oscillospiraceae bacterium | reverse complement strand
TGCCACTTATTATTTGCAATCTGCCATGCGTGAAAGGATGTCTTTGCTCATCGCCGTATTGCGGAGCTTTGTGTTGAATGCGCTGTTTATTTATAGCTTGCCGCTGTTCCTCAAACTCAATGGCGTGTGGCTGGCACTGCCCTGCTCGGAGTGCATCGTCACCATATTAGCATTTGTGTGCGTTGCGGTGTCACGAGATAAAAGATAGCATTGGACTGACAACTTCCCGTTTCACAATGAATAAGCAGAAAACTCCTCTCTCCGAAGTGGAAGTGAGAAGTTTTCTGTTTGTAACAAGTTATGCAGCGAAGTCAATCGCTTACCGAACGGTGCTCCTCTCCCCAAGTACACATCTGATCCAGGATCGGCATCAGGGATCGACCGCGCTCCGTCAGACTGTACTCGACTTTCGGCGGGATCTGCGGGTACTCCTCACGGGGGACCAGGCCGTCGGCCTCCAGCTCTTTGAGGGTGGAACTGAGCGTCTTATAGGAAATGCCGCCGATGAACTTTTTCATCTCATTGAAGCGCACGACCCCAAACCATGCCAGCGCATAGAGGATAAACATCTTGTACTTTCCCTGTATCAGGGACATCGTGTAATGAAAGCCGGTGTCCTCCAACTTCGCGTTCTGAATACACTCAAAACTCATCTCTTTACGCTCTCCTTTGGGTAAGTACCACACCTGAATGTGCGTACTTGCCTTATGATGGATTTGTGATACAAATATAGTGCGAGGCGGGAGAAAAGTCAATCCCGCGAGAAACTGGAGGTAAGGATCATGAGCAAAAAAATTGTTGTTATCACCGGCAGCCCCCGCAAGAACGGAAACAGCTTCGCTATGACCGACGCTTTTATTACGGCGGCGGAGGAAAAGGGGCATACGGTCACCCGTTTTGACGCGGCGTTCAAAAAGGTCGGCGGCTGCCACGCCTGTGAGACCTGTTACTCCACCGGGAAAGCCTGCACCTTTGACGACGACTTCAATACGATCGCGCCGGCCATTCTGGAGTCGGACGCCATCGTGTTCACCATGCCCGTTTATTGGTATTCCATTCCGGCGCAGATCAAAGGCGTTATTGACCGCATTTACGCTATGGTGGTGGGCGGCAAGGATATTTCCGGCAAGGAATGCGCGCTGATCACCTGCTGTGAGGAAGATGATATGTCCGTGATGGACGGCGTCCGTATTCCCATGGAGCGCATGTGCGCTCTGAACAAATGGAAGATGGTGGGCGAAGTCCTGGTTCCCGGTATGCTGAATGTCGGCGATATCGACAAGACTGACGGCTGCAAAAAAGCGGCGGCGCTGGCCGACGCCATTTGAGAGAGATCATTAAAATCGCTGTCCCGTTCCCTATGCCAAAAACTCCTCACCGCCGGTCAGCGGTGAGGAGTTTTATGATATCAGCTTATTTCAGCGCCTCGCTCAGACTTTCCGGGATGCCCCTTTATCCCCTTAGGCATCTTCTCTCTGATCATTCGATGATCTGACCGTCTGTGGAGATCGTCACAACACTCCACGGGATAAACTTCCCGCTGGCTTGAAGCGCCTGTTTGACCGCGTTTTCAATGCCGCCGCAACAGGGTACTTCCATACGGACGACTGTCACGCTTTTAATATCGTTCTGAGCGATGATCTGCGTCAATTTCTCAGTGTAGTCCACCATATCCAGTTTCGGGCAACCAATCAGGGTGATTCTGTTTTTGATGAAATCATTGTGGAAGTTACCGTAAGCGTAAGCGGTGCAATCAGCGGCTACCAGCAGGTTTGCGCCGTTGAAATAGGGCGCATTTACGGGAACCAACTTGATTTGCACTGGCCACTGAGAAAGGCGGCTGTGGACAGTCACATTTTCAGCCTGTGTTTCTTCACGCTGAATTGCTTTTGAAGCTGTGCCAGGGCAACCGCAGGGCAATTTTTCAGCGTCCTTAGTCTGCTTTGCCGCCTTTACCGCAGCTTCGTTGTATGCCGGTGCTTCCCGTTCCTCAAAAGTAATTGCTCCTGTCGGGCAGGCGGGTAAGCAGTCGCCAAGACCATCGCAGTAGTCCTCTCGAAGCAGTTTCGCCTTGCCGTCAACGATACCGATAGCTCCCTCGTGGCAGGCATCGGCGCAGATTCCGCAGCCATTGCACTTTTCCTCGTCGATTTTGATGATTTTCCTGATCATTATATGTTCCTCCTGTTCTGAAACGCACCAGCGTCTCTTGACTTCCTGGCCTCATTATAATACGATAAAGGAAATCGGTATGTTGTTTTTCCAACGGAAATGAGGTTATTATGGAAAAGTATGTGCCTGTCCTCAAAAGGGCTAAGCTGTTCTCCGACATAGGGGATGATGAAATCCTCTCTATGCTGGATTGTCTGAACGCAACTATCCGACAGTATGGCAAGGGGGAATATGCGTTTCGACAGGGGGAGTTCATCCATGATCTTTTGATTCTCGGTTCGGGCAGACTCCATATTCAGAAAGAGGATTATTGGGGCAATCTTAATATTTTAAATGAGATCCGTCCCGGAGAGATGTTTGGAGAAGCATATATTGTGCCAAACAGCGGTACGTTGATGAACGATGTCATTGCCGCGGAGGAAAGCGCGGTCCTCTTTTTCGATATGGAGCGAATTTTGACTGTCTGCCCCTCAGCCTGTCCTTTTCATACTCGACTTGTCAAAAATATGTTTTATACGATTTCGGATAAAAACAAAAGTCTGGTTCAAAAACTCAGTTATATGTCACAACGCTCTACAAGGGAAAAACTACTGTCATACCTTTCTGACGAAGCCAAAAGGCAAAACAGCAGTTCTTTCTCCATTCCCTTTAACCGTCAGCAGTTGGCGGATTTCCTTTCGGTAGACCGAAGCGCTATGTCCAACGAGCTATGCAAGCTGCGGAACGAAGGAATGTTGGATTTTCATAAGAATGAATTTACATTGCGTGAACCGCCTCAAGGTCACCATTAGGCTCCTGTGCGGCGGAGCTGATGCGGATATATCAGCGACTGGCGGAAAACGCCCAGTCAAGAACGGCGGAGGCCGGAATTTGCGTTAGCGCCATACGCCACACCGTTCATCGCGCTGCTGTTTGCCACAATGTACAGGACATGCTTCATATCTTGCTACTTCCACCGAGTTAATATAACTGTACCAACTGACGTTTTCGCGTCCTAACTTACACATTCCTGGACGGGACTATCGGCCTGTTGGCGGGGTGTTTTATTGTTCGATGCGTTTGGTTTGGCCCCAAATTGCGGGAGGGGTTGATGTTTAATATAGCGGGCAGGCATATAAATGCAGGATTTACAATTTTATGATTCACTGGTATAATCAGTGTGGGGAGGGATTTCCATGATCCGTGTGGCCATCGTAGAGGATGAGGCGGAGTATGCCCGCCAGCTGGAGGACTATCTGACCCGCTATGCTGGCGAGCATGGGCAGGCTTTTGCCGTCACCCGGTTTGACGACGGTCTCTCCATCGTGGAGGAATACCGCCCGGAGTGGGACATCATCTTTTTGGATATTCGCATGGCGCACATGGACGGGATGGAGGCCGCCCGCCGCATTAGGGAGCGGGACAGCTCTGTCATCCTCATCTTCATCACCTCTATGGCTCAATATGCCATCAAGGGCTATGAGGTGGATGCGCTTGATTTTATCCTGAAACCGGTCAATTACGCCCAGCTCTCCCTTCGGCTGGACAAAGCGCTCCGCCTGCTCTGCCGCGACGACCAGCGCTGGCTGGTGCTGCCCACCAGGGACGGGAAAGAGCGGGTGTCCGTCCGGGACATCCTCTATATTGAGGTACAGAACCACAATGTCCAGGTGGTGACTGTTCAGCGCAGTTACATTCTCCGGGCCACCCTGTCTGAACTGGAGGAACAGCTGGCGGACTGCCACTTCTCCCGGTGCAATCACTGCTACCTGGTGAATTTGCAGAACGTCACCAAACTATTGAAGGACTCGGTGCTGGTGGGTGGGCACGAATTGGCGGTGAGCCGCCCCAAGAAAAAGCAGTTCACAAAGGACCTGTCCGACTATTTGGGGGTGGGGTGTTGATCGACGTGATCCTGACCGCTCTGCGCTCCATGATCTTTTTCCCGATGGAGCTGTTGGCGGCGGCGCTGGTCTTTGCCGCGCCTCTGGAGAGGCGGTCCCGATTTCCGGGACGGCTGGCGGTGGACTTTCTGGCCATGCTGGGGTCGCTGGCCCTGTATTTGCTGGTGCTGGCCGCTCTCAAACCGACGGCTTCCGGCACGTTCGACGAGTTGAGCCAGGACTCCGGCCCCAGCGCTCTGTTCTGGTGCAGCATCCTGTTTGGGCTGCTGGTGTTCATCCTCTGGTTTGCCTGGAACGTGTCCACCAAAGAGGCGGTGTATTGCGCCGCCTGCGCCTATCTCATGGAGCACATGGCCTACTGCGTGCGGACGGTGCTGGCCTTTGCGGCGCCCGCCCTGCCCATCGACACCGGCACGCCGCTGTATTTTCTGGTCACCGCGCTTGTCTATCTCTGCGGGTACCTGCTGTTTGTGCGCCGGATGGTGCGGGACCGGCACTACGCCACCACCGCTGTGGACTCGCTGGGCCTCAGTCTGGGTGTCCTTACGGTGGTAATGGTTCTCAGCGTGGCCGCCAGCCAGTACCATTTTGAGGCGGTCCACGGGGTCTATGCGCTGGTGTGCGGCGTGTTTGCCCTGGCGGGCCAGGTGCGCCAGCAAGAGCAACTGACCCTCCAGCGGGAGCTGGACCTCCAGCACCAGCTCTGGCTACGGCAGAAGGCCCAGTACGAGATGTCCAAAGAGAATATTGAACTCATCAACCGCAAATGCCACGACCTGAAGCACCAAGTGGCGGCTCTGAAGCACATCCGTGACCCGGAGCAGCGCGGCGAGGTCATCGACTCCCTCCAGCAGTCGGTGATGATCTACGACTCCATGCTCCAGACCGGCAACGAGATCCTGGACACGGTGCTGACGGAGAAAAGCCTCCTTTGCAACCAGCACAAGATCGCTTTTACCTGCATCGGCGACGGACGGCTGCTGGCCTTCCTGGACGCGGTGGATCTCTACACCCTGTTTGGCAACGCCCTGGACAACGCGATCGAGGCGTCCGCGGCCCTGCCGCAGGAGGAGCGGATGATCGATCTGCAGGTACGGCAGAAGGCGGGACTGGTCATCATCTCCGTCACCAACCGATACACCGGCACGGTGGAGCTGGGGGAGGGCCTGCCCGGAACCAGCAAGGAGGAAAAGGGCTGGCACGGCTTTGGGCTGAAGAGCATCCGCGCGGTGGCGGAGAAGTACGACGGCCTGTTGGACCTCCGGGCGGAGGACGGGGTCTTTACCCTGCGGATCACCTTCCCCGCAGATCAATAAATCATACAAAAATGGCGCAGGTTACGCCGCAAAAGCGACAGCCTGCGCCATTTTTGCGCCCATCCTCATATCAGGTGTTATTCTTACCTCAGCACAAGACCGAAATAATATTTGGGAGGTAAGGAGACATGAGCAAAGAACCGAAACAAAAGAAGGCACCCGGAAAAGCGGGCAAGATCGTCAAGACAGTGCTGTCGTCTGTCGTAATCATCCTGTTCGTCCTGGTCCTCGTGGCCGGCAACACCACGCTGCCCACCTACGGCAGGATGCTCAATGAGATCATGGCCTACAAGCAGGGCTGGAAGACGCCCGCCACGTCCCTTGACCTGCAATACAACAAGCCGGACTTCTCCAAGGATGAAATCAAGGCCGCCGGCCAGGCTCTGAACGAGAAGATCGTGGGCGAGGGCGCCGTGTTGCTGCAAAACGATGGCGTACTGCCCCTGGCGGCCGGTACAAAGCTGAGCCTGTTCAGCCATTCCAGCGTCGATATGCTGGTTGGCGGCTATACCGGCGGCGGGCTCACCCTCCGCTCCGCGCTGGAAAGCCGCGGCTTTGGCGTCAACGAAAAGCTGTGGGATTTCTATACTTCCGACAAGTGCAAGGACTACCACCGGGGCCCCGGCTCCATCGCCTATGGCCGGGATGAGGACTTCAGCATCAACGAGTGCCCCCTGTCCGTCATCACCGCGGAGAACGGCATGGAGGACAGCTTCTCCGGCACCACGGCCATGTTCGTCTGGAGCCGCGTGGTGGGCGAGGGACGCGATATGCCCCGGAGCATGGTCCGTCACACCGACATCCCGGAGGATCAGTCCAAAAACTACCTGGAGCCCGACTCCGTGGAATTGGAGATCCTCAGCTACCTCAACGACCACTTTGACAACGTGATCCTGCTCATCAACAGCCCCGCTGTCATGGAGCTTGGCTGGGCAAAGGAGTATCCCCACATCACCGGCGTAATCCAGCTGGGTCTTTCGGGTACTTATGGGCTCAACGCGCTGGCCGACATCCTGGCCGGAAACATCAACCCCTCCGGCCATCTGGTGGATACCATCGCCTATGACGCATTTTCCTCTCCCGCCGCTCAGAACTACGGCGACTATCAGTATGTGGACGAGGCGGGCAATCTGACCCGCTACAGCTACCTCACCTATGCCGAGGGCATCTATGTGGGCTACCGCTACTATGAGACCCGCTACGAGGACGCGGTGCTGGGCCAGGGCAACGCCGGGGATTATGATTACGACGCCACGGTGCAGTACCCCTTCGGCTATGGCCTCAGCTATACCACCTTTGAGTGGTCCGGCTTCGCTGTCAAGGACACCGGCGACGGCTTTGAGGTGAGCGTCACCGTGAAGAACACCGGCGATGTGGCTGGCAAGGACGTGGTGGAGTTCTACCTCCAGAGCCCCTACACCGAGTATGACAAGGCCAACGGTGTGGAGAAGTCCGCCGTGGAGCTGGCCGCCTACGCCAAGACCGGATTGCTGGCCCCCGGTGAGAGTGAGACCGTGACGGCCTCCTTCACCAAGGAGCAGCTGAAGGCATACGACGCCAAGGGCGCCGGCACTTACATTCTGGACGCCGGAGACTACTACATCACCGCCGCCTCCGACGCGCACAAGGCCGTCAACAACATCCTGGCCGCCAAGGGCGCTGCGGTGGAGGGCGACGCTGCTTTCACCCACACCTACACCGTGTCCGCCTTTGACGCCGACACCTACTCCAAGGACAGCTGGTCCGGCGCGGCCATCGGCAATCTCTTTGACAACGAGGCCGGTGACACCGCCTATCTGACCCGCGCCGACTGGGTGGGCACCTTCCCCCGGCACGACGGCGAGGTGTCCTCTTTCCCCTCCACCTGGGGCAACGAGATCAACGGTGAGGACGGCGGAAGCTATGTCTATGTGAAGACCGCTACGGCGGAGGAGATCGCCAAGCTGGACAGCACCGACTCCCTGAACCCCACGCCGGACAGCGAGATCACGGATACCCCTGTCTACGGCGCGAAGAACGGCCTGGCCCTCATTGATCTGCGGGGGCTGGACTACAATGACCCCAAGTGGGATGATCTGCTGGACGAGCTGACCGAGCAGGATCTGAAGACCCTGGTCAACTACTCCGGCTACGGCACACCCGCCCTCAAGAGCGTCCAGAAGCCCTATGTTCTTGACGCCGACTCTGCCACCGGCCTGGTATTCGGCAGCGTGGGCGGCCTGACCTTCAACGGCGCGGAGGTGCTGGCCCAGACCTGGAACGTGGAGCTGGCGGAGCGGTTCGGCAACTTCGTCGGCAACGACGCCCTCCTGGGCGGCGTCACCGGCTGGTACTGCCCGGCCATGAACATCCACCGCACTCCGTTCTCCGGGCGGAACAACGAGTACTATTCTGAGGACCCCTTCATGTCCGGCAATGTGGCAGCCGCCAGCATGAAGGCCGCGGCGGAAAAGGGTATGTACACCTTTATCAAGCACTTTGCCCTGAATGACCAGGAAAACCACCGGGGCGACACAGAGGGCGAGTGGGGCGCGGCCACCTTCGCCAACGAGCAGAGCATCCGGCAGATCTATCTGCGGCCCTTTGAGATGTGCATGAAGTGCGGCACCGTTACCATGAACTATGTGAAGGACGGGCAGATCGCCAGCACTGAGGTCCGCGCCTGCCAGGCTCTGATGACCAGCTTCAACCGTCTGGGCTACACCTGGACGGGCGGTCACTATGGTCTTATCACCGGCATCCTGCGGAATGAGTGGGGCTTCAACGGCTTTATCATCACCGACGCCGATACCCCCACCCACATGGACCCTGTGCAGATGATCAAGGCCGGGGCCGATGGGAAACTGAACTATGCCGCCAGCTATGATCTGGATACCTCCGACCCCGTTGTCTATCACTATACCCGTCAGGCGGCCCACCACATCCTCTACACGGTGGCCAACTCCAAGATCATGAACGGCGCTATGCCGGGGTCCAAGCTGACCGGTATCCCCACGGACATCATGCTGCGGATCGGTATGACCGTGGTGAGCGTACTGGTGATCGCGCTGCTGACCTTCTTCAACGTCCGCCGCTGGACGAAGAAGCCCAAAGTTCAGCAGGTCAAGGAAGCTCCGCAGCAGAAGTGACACGCAGAGCCCCATCCCATTTTGACAAGAACGTCATTTGACGATTCTTAGCTCCTACTTTTCCAAATGGCGGAGGCCGGGCGCAAGCCCGGCTTCCGCCATTTTCGGATACGCATTATAATGGGTTGCCGCCTCTCGACAAACATCCAAATTCAGACTACAATACAATATCCGAACTCGGATATTTGAAGGCTGAGATTATATGATAGATATGAAAGAATAGCTTTATGAACTGAAAAAAGTTTAGAAAGACAAGTAAAGAACTCCTTGCCTCCGATGTGGAAGTGAGGAGTTCTTTTTTTCTCAATTATTACGAAAAACGGTGTCATTACATTTGTTTTCGGAATACGCGGGTAAAACAAGTTGTAAGCGGAAAGGGAGAAAATTGCAATCCCATTTGAGCCGTTGCCTCCAAAGGAAAGCGTCACCGGGCGTTCAACTCCCGCCGAAGTTCCTCTATGATCGCCGCCCGCTCACTCGCTTCCGCACCCTCATATTTCTCCAACGCCCGATCCCGCAGTTCCTCCGCTCCCCGGGCCCAAATCTCAAACTCCCCCTTGGTCATTGTTCCCTTCCGGACCCTGGCGTGGTATTTTTTGTAGGCCCGTTGGTGGAGCTTCCAGATATCGTTGTTGCGTACCTTAGCCTGAAAGCTGACAGCGGCGCCTACGTCCCGGCAGGTCTTCTCTGACTCTCCTGGAGCGATCCTGTCACAATAGGCATACGTCGCTCCCGGTTCCTGCAAAAACCATTTGCCACAGTTGCCACACCGCTTGGGAATAAACCCTTTCTGTATCCCCTTCATAAATTCCACATAGACAAAATCCACCAGCCGGTCAAAATACACCTGTTCCACTGCCTCCGGCTTACCGTTCGTCGGTTCGTAGATCATGTACTGCACGTTGACCCGCGGCGCATCCACCGCTCGATCCTCGCCCAAGCTCCGACCACTGACGTAAGGTTCCAGCGTCCGCTCCACTATCTGCTCGGCCAGAGAATGCTTTCTCTGGCCCTTTTTCTTTTCCGGTGTCTGTCCCTTTGCCAACTCATCCAGAAACCAGGTATACCGGCGCTGGATAAACAGGATGTCGTCACGGGCCCACACATACCTGTTCAAAATGTGTCCGTCATCTGCAATGATCTTGTCTGCCAGCGTTAGTGCGTTTGCGTCATTGAACAGGTGACCAATGATCCCGGGCTCCAGCGTATCGTAGTCCTCTACATACAAACGATAATACGGCAGGTGAGCAAACTTGCGTATGACCTCTTCAAACGCAGTCAGAGTCTCATGGCTGTCCCGCTTCCCTTTCTCCAGCAGCAAACGGTCTATAGCCTGACAGTACTCGCTGGCATCGTAGTTGAGCAGTTCCGTCAGTATGGCCCCATAGGTCTGCGGCAGTTCGCAATGCTCGATCCAGTACTGCTGATCGCCAAACCGCACCTTCACGTGATCGATCGGTCGTCCAATGTCAAAAAGGTCTTTTCCCAAAACCCCCATATAACCGTCCCTCCAATAGATAATCTATCTCCCGCAATCGTGTATGCTGATTTATTATACATTTTCTATTGACAGAATGCAAGAGGGCTGTTACCATCTGAGATAGATAATTTTATTATTTGAAGATTATCTAATCTGGGGATAGCAGTATCTCAAAAACGATTCCAAAAAATAATGGAGGAAAAAACTATGAAAGAATCGATCTACAAGACCTACGACGAACTTCCGCTGTTCCTCAACGCGCAAACGGTGGCAAAGGTGCTGGGTGTGTCGCCGTCCAGCGGCTACGAGTTGCTCCGCGAAAAGGATTTCCCGTCTCTGCGGATCGGCAACCGCATCGTGGTACCCAAGGATGAGTTCATCCGTTGGGTAGAGCAGCACACGGGAGGCGCGGAATGAATCACGACCTGCTCATCCAATCTCCCGCGTCAACAGACTTCCCTCTGCCCGGCGAGGTGTTCCGTATCCCGCCGAAGCGCGGCAGGCTGGCGGTGTATCTTTTTCTCGTCCGCTGGCTGAGCGAACAGCGTGGCGGTCTCAGCTGCTCCGTCATCAGTCAGTCTCTGCACCTGACCAAACGGACGGTCAAAAAACATCTCCGCGCTCTGGTAACGGACGGTCTCATTCTGCTTAAGGAATGCGGCGACGATCTCATCGTCACCCTCTGTCCTATCGCGGATAAAGTCCAGAAAGAAGAAGCGGAGCAGCTCCAGATCAGGATGCCGCGCACACCGAGAGTGTGGCGTGAACGTGTCCGCTCGGCGCGTCGGGACGACGACTGGGAACCGCTGCCGCTGTGAGTGAGGAGGCGAACTCGTGAAGCAAACCCGGCTCACCGGCGAGGTGTTCCAAAACATCTTCCCGATCCCCCGCGCGGTGTTCGATCTCGGTCTCAGTCCCGGCGACCTGCTGGTCTACGTCTACCTGCTCTACCGCAAGAACAGCCGCAGCGGGAAATGCTGGCCCAGCTACCGGGACATCGGCAAGGCGGTGGGACTGGACCGAAAAACCATTCGCAAACACGTCTGCTCCCTGGTGGACACCGGACTGGTCGAGACGGAGAACACCACCGTCCGCTGGGGCGGCCACACCTACAACGGCAATCTCTGCTACACGCTCATCCCGATCAAGGATGTGCTGGCGCGGCGCAACA
>CANQKJ010000044.1 GCA_947624465.1 uncultured Oscillospiraceae bacterium | reverse complement strand
AGTAGCGGTCCCGGGAGCCCTTGTTCATGGCGGCCAGGGAGCCCATGCCCCGGTAGACCTTGAACTGGCGGCCCTGGAAGACCTCGGTCTCGCCGGGGGACTCCTCGCAGCCGGCCAGCAGGGAGCCCAGCATGACCACGCTGCCGCCGGCGGCCAGGGCCTTGGCGATGTCGCCGGAGTACTTGATGCCGCCGTCGGCGATGATGGGCACGCCGTACTCGGCGGCCACCTGGGCGGCGTCGTACACGGCGGTGATCTGGGGCACGCCGATGCCCGCCACCACGCGGGTGGTGCAGATGGAGCCGGGGCCGATGCCCACCTTGACGCAGTCGGCCCCCGCCTCGATGAGGGCGCGGGTGCCGCCGGCGGTGGCCACGTTGCCGGCGATGAGCTGCACGTCAGGATACAGGCTCTTGATGCGCTTGACGCAGTCCAGGATGCCGTGGGAGTGGCCGTGGGCGGAGTCCAGGCAGAGCACGTCCACCCCGGCCTCCACCAGGGCGGCCACCCGGTCCAGCACGTCGGCGGTGACGCCGATGGCAGCGCCCACCATCAGGCGGCCCTTCTCGTCGCGGGCGGAGTTGGGGTACACCTGGGCCTTCTCGATGTCCTTGATGGTGATGAGGCCCTTCAGCCGGAACTGGTCGTCCACGATGGGCAGCTTCTCCACCTTGTGCCGGCGGAGGATGTCCTTGGCCTCGGCCAGGGTGGTGCCCTCGGGGGCGGTGACCAGGTTGTCCTTGGTCATCACGTGGTCGATGAGCTGGCTCATATCGGTCTCGAACTTCATGTCCCGGTTGGTAATGATGCCCACCAGCTTTCCCCCGTCGCAGATGGGCACGCCGGAGATGCGGTACTTGGCCATAAGGGCGTCGGCCTCGGCCAGGGTGTGCCCGGGACCCAGCCAGAAGGGGTTGGTGATGACGCCGTTCTCACTGCGCTTCACCATGTCCACCTGCTCGGCCTGCCGGCCGATGGACATATTCTTGTGGATGATGCCGAGGCCGCCCTCCCTCGCCAGGGCGATGGCCATCCGGGACTCGGTGACCGTGTCCATGGCGGCGCTCATCACCGGGATGTTCAGGACGATCTTCTTGGTGAGGTGGGTGTGCAGGTCCACGTCGGCGGGCAGCACGCCGCTCTCGGCGGGGACCAGCAGCACGTCGTCGAAGGTGAGGCCGGTCTTGACGAACTTCTCGTTTTGCTCAAATCGGGCCATGTTCCACTCCTCCAGTTCCATTGTATAGGGAATATTTTATGCCATCGGTGTCCGGCTGTCAAGGACAACCGGCGGGGATGTCGTTTTTCGGCACTTTTGCCCATGAGAAGCCGGGGATCAGGTCTTTCGGTTCGACATTTTTCGGCTCCTCCAGCAACCCCGCGTACCACCCCAGCAGGCCGGTGAGCTCCTCCGGCGTGTACCGCTCCCGGAGAGCCCCCATGTCCAGGTCCCGGTCCCGCTTGGACAGCCGGCGGCCCGCTTTATCCGTCAAAAGCGGCAGATGGAAGTATTGGGGCGGCTCGAAGCCGAGGGTCCGGCACAGCCACGCCTGCCGCGGCGCGGAGGGGAGCAGGTCCCTCCCCCGGACCACGTGGGTCACGCCCATGAGGGCGTCGTCCACCGTCACCGCCAGCTGATAGGCCCAGACGCCGTCCGACCGGCGGACGATGAAGTCCCCGCAGTCCCGCCGCAGATCCTGCTCATAGAGGCCGAAGTGTCCGTCGTTGACGGACAAAGTTTCGTCCGGCACGCGCACCCGCCAGGCGGGCCGGCGGCCCGCCCGCTCATAGGCCAGCCGCTCCTCTCCGGTCAGGCGGGCGCACTTCCCGGAGTACACCGGCTCCCCCTCCCCGCTGTGGGGGGCGGAGGCGGCCAGCCGCTCCGCCCGGGTGCAGTAGCAGGGGTAGACCAGCCCCATGGCCTCCAGCTTCTGAAAGGCGGCCTCATAGTATTGGGACCGCCGGGACTGGCAGTATCGCGGCTCCAGGCCGCCCTCGTCCCAGTCCAGGCCCAGCCAGCGGAGGTCGTCGATGAGCTGGGCGGCCTTGCCCGGATCGCACCGGTCCGGGTCCAGGTCCTCGATGCGGAGGATGAGCCTTCCCCCGGCGCTCCGCGCGTCCAGCCAGGCCAGCAGGGCGGACAGCAGATTGCCCAGGTGCATCCGCCCGCTGGGGCTGGGAGCGAAGCGGCCCACCACCTCCATGGGTCCGCCTCCCTTCTCCGATGTTTGAAGGACCCCCGGTCCAGCGGGCCGGGGGTCCTGTGTAAGTACCTTACTTCTTGTTGAAGATGCGGAAGATGTCGTCAAATGGATCGCTCTCCGGGGGCTCGCTGGCGGCGGGCTCGGAGGAGGCGGGCATGGGGGCCGCCGGGGTGGGCGCGGGAGCGGCGGTCTCAGAGGGCCTGGCGGGGGCGGGCTCCTCCCTGCCGGCGGGGATGGGGTTGGCCACCTCGCCGAAGCCGGTGGCGATGACGGTGACCCGCAGCTCGTCCTCCATGGTCTCGTCGAAGGCGGTGCCCATCATGAACAGGGCGTCGGGGTCGGCCACCTCCTTGACCATGTCCGCAGCCATCTCCACCTCGTCCAGGCCCATGTCCATGGGGCCGGTGATGTTGACGATGATGCCCTTGGCGCCCTGGATGGAGGTCTCCAGCAGGGGGCTGTTGATGGCGATGCGGGTGGCCTCCTCGGCCTTGTTCTTGCCGGCGGCGCGGCCCACGCCCATGTGGGCCAGGCCCGCATCCTTCATGACGGCGGTCACGTCGGCGAAGTCCAGGTTGATGAGGCCGGTGGTGGTGATCAGGTCGGAGATGGACTGCACCGCCTGGCGCAGCACATCGTCCGCGATGGCGAAGGCGTTGGCGAAGGTGATCTTCTCGTCGGTGGCGAACTGGAGCCGGTCGTTGGGGATGATGACCAGGGAGTCCACCTTCTGGCGAAGCTCCTCGATGCCCTTCATGGCCTGCTCCATGCGGCGGCGGCCCTCGAACTTAAAGGGCTTGGTGACCACGCCCACGGTGAGGATGCCCCGCTCCTTGGCGATCTCGGCCACCACGGGGGCCGCGCCGGTGCCGGTTCCGCCCCCCATGCCGGCGGTGACGAAGACCATGTCGGTGCCGTCCAGCAGAGCGCTAATCTGATCCTTGCTCTCCTTGGCAGACTCCCGGCCCACCTCGGGGTTGGCGCCGGCGCCCTTGCCGCCGGTGAGCTTCTCGCCGATGGCCAGCTTCTGGGTGGCCTCAGAGGCGTTCAGGCACTGCTTATCGGTATTCACCGCGATAAATTCCACGCCGCTCATCCCGGAGCGGACCATGCGGTTGACCACATTGGTGCCGCCTCCGCCCACGCCGATGACCTTCAAAACGTCCACATGATCCACGCTGGCGTCCATCGTAAATGCCATGCCCATGCCCTCCTGTAATTTCATATGTGAAAACAAGCGATAGTCGTCTGTCTGCCGGTGTTCTGCTATATCTTGTACCATTGTATTCTTTTTTCCCTCTGCGGTCAATAGGATATTTCAGTTTTTTTACAAATAAAAAATCTGCCGGTCCCGGACCCCGGGCGCCGGCAGATCTATTTGTCCTGGATGAAATGGACCCTGCCCTCCTCGATGGTCAGATCCAGCGTGCCCGGCACGTTCTGGGGCATCTGGTCGCTGGCCAGGGCGGCGTTCAGCAGGCGCAGGCAGTAGTCGTAGTCGCCCCCCCGGGGGAACCGGATGTGATAGATGCCCCGCTCCGCCCCGATGTAGGCGGCGGGGGTGCAGTCGATGGAGGCGTAGTCCGCCATGGAGCCGTTGGCCTGGATGGCGGCCATCAGCTCCAGCACGTAGCCCAGGGCGGCCTGTTCCTCGCCGCTGACCTGCATGGAGGCCCCCGGCATTGGGGCCAGGGCGGTCAGCCCGGTGATGGCCGTCACCTGTACGCCGGCGCCCGTCTCCGGCTCCAGCAGCTTGCCCTGGGCGGAGATGAGCCAGCGGCCCTCCCCGGTGTCCACGCTGGCCGCCGCCGTCCGCTCGGTGACCACCAGCACCACCCCGTCCGGCAGGGCCCGCCGGGGGACCACCCCCTCCACATAGGGGAGCCTGGACAGGATATTGCTGGCGATGCGGCCCCTGGGCAGGGCGACCAGATTGTCCCCCAGCTGGATGCCGGAGGCGTCGATGATCTCCTGGGCGGAGTAGCGCTGGTTGCCCTCCACCTCGATGTGGTTCACCCGGAAGAACACCACGCAGGCCACCACCACCGCCGCGATCACCGCGATCACGGACAGCAGCTTGGACAGGGGCCCGAAGCGGCTCCGCCGGCTCCGATAGGGCCGGTGTCTGCGCTGACGTGGGGCTGTCATGGTATCCTCCCTCCTCTCTCCGATGTGTTTGGTCGGGGTCTGCCGGCGGTCGTTCGCCCCGCGGCCGGCGGGACCGGACCGCCGGCAAACCCTTGAGTTGATCTATTCCTCCCTGCGGACGGCGTCGCCCCCTAGGGAGGAGAGCATGACCTCTAAATCCTCATATCCCCGGTCGATGTGGTTCAGGCCCCGCAGAACGGTGACCCCCTCCGCGCCCAGGGCCGCCGCGGCAAGGGCTCCTCCGCCCCGGAGGTCGGGCGCCTCCACATTGGCGCCGTGGAGCCGCTCCACCCCCCGGACCAGGGCCACCCGGCCCTCGGTGGTGATGTCCGCCCCCATCCGCCGGAGTTCGGACACATGGCGGTAGCGGCTGTCAAACATGGTCTCCACAAAGAGGGTGCAGCCCTCCGACGCGCACAGCGCCGCCATGACGGGGGCCTGGGCGTCGGTGGGGAAGCCCGGATAGGGGGCTGTGCGCACTGTGGGCACCGCCCGGAGGGGCTTTGAGCTGTCCCGGCGCAGTTCCACCCGGTCCGTCCGGCTCACCACATGGCACCCCGCCTGGGACAGCACCGACAGCACCGTGGACAGGTGCCGCCAGTCCACCCCCCGGAGCCGCACCCGGCCCCCGGCGGCGGCCGCCGCGGACAGCAGCGTGGCCGCCACGATGCGGTCCCCCATGACGGTGAACTCCCCGCCGTGGAGGGGCCTTCCCCCCTCCACCGTGACGACGGAGCCCCCCGCCCCGCGGACGCGTGCCCCCAGGGCGTTCAAAAAACACTGCAAGTCGTATATCTCAGGCTCCCGGGCGGCGTTGTTGATGGTGGTGGTCTCCCGCCCGCCCACGGCGCACAGCATGGCATTCTCGGTGGCGCCCACGCTGGGGATGGACAGGTGGACCTCCCCGCCCGCGGGCCTCCCCTGGCAGTGGATGCCGCAGTCCTCCGACACCTGGCAGCCCAGGGCGCGGATGGCGCTCAAATGCAGGTCGATGGGCCGGGGGCCCAGCTCGCAGCCGCCGGGGTAGGTCAGATGGGCCTCGCCCATCCGGGCCAGCAGCGGCCCCAGGAAGATGATGGAGGAGCGCATGGAACGCATCTGCTCCTCCGACACGGCGCAGCCCGCCGCCCCCGTGGGGTCCACGGTCAGGTCACGGCCCTCCCGGGAGACCGCGCAGCCCAGGTGCCGCAGGATGGCCAGGGCGGCGTCCACATCGGTGAGGCCGGGGCAGTTGTGGAGGGTCACCGGTCCGCCCGCCAGCAGGCAGGCCGCCAGGATGGGCAGGACGCTGTTCTTGGCCCCGTGGACGGTGAGTTCCCCCTCCAGGGGCGCGCCGCCCCGGATATACATGACGCTCATGGCAAAGCCTCCCCATAGGAATGGATTTCCATCCATCCTATGCGGAAGCGCGTCGGGATGATATTATGCCGCGGGCGCGGCTATTATACAGGATGGAGATACGGTTTGCAAGCCCCGTTCGGCGTCACTTCAGAATGGCCGTCAGCTCCCGGTAGATGTCCTCCGCCGCGTGGGGGGCGGCCAGCTCCCGCATGGCCCTGCCCATGGCCGCGCGGCGGGCGCCGTCGGCCAGCAGCTCGATGGCGGTGTCGTAGAGCTGTTCGCCGGTGCAGTTTGCCTCCTCGATGAGCACCGCGCCCCCCCGGTCCGCCATGACCTTGGCGTTCTTGTACTGGTGGTTGGCGGCCACATAGGGGGAGGGCACCAGGATGGCCGGCTTGCCCAGGGCGGTGAGCTCTCCCAGGGTGGACGCCCCCGCCCGGCAGATGACCAGGTCGGCGGCGGCCATGACGCGGGGCATATCGTCGATGTAGGCCCGGACCTCCTGGTCGGTCACCTTGATGCCCCGCCGCTCCAGCTCGCCGGGCATTTCGTCGATGTCCCGTCCGGCGGCGTGGATGTAGTGGAACCGGCGGCCCTCATTGTCCCACTTCTGGAGCAGGTCCACGGTGCGGGCGCTCATATGCCCCGCCCCCTGGGACCCCCAGAAGGAGATGACCAGCGGCTGGCTGTCGGCGATGTCCAGCTCCAGCCGGGCCTGCTGCCGGGTGAGGGAGAAGAACTCCTCCCGCACCGGCGTCCCGGTGACGGCCACCTTTTTGGCCACCCCTTCATAATAGGCCGCGGCCTCGGGGAAGCCCACCATCACCAGGTCCACCTTGCCCGCCAGGGTGCGGGTGGTGAGGCCGGGATATACGTTGGACTCGTGGATGGCGGTGGGGATGTGCCGCCGGGCGGCCTCCCGCACGGCGGGGAAGGAGGCGTAGCCCCCGGTGCCCACCACCAGGTCGGGCTTAAATTCCTTGATGATCCGCGCGGCCTCATACTGCCCCACCGGCACCTTGACGGCGCTGAGGAGGTCGTGCTTGAGGATCTTCCAGCTGAACCCCCGCTCAAAGGTGGACACCTGGACCGTGCGGATGGGATAGCCCGCCTGCTCCACCAGGCGCCGCTCCATCCCCCGCTCCGCGCCGATGAACAGGATCTCGCAGCCGGGGTGATGGGCCTCGAACTGCTGGGCCACGGCCAGGGCGGGATTCACGTGTCCCGCCGAACCGCCGCAGGTAAATATGATCTTCACGGACCGATTTCCCCCTCGTCCCTGTTTATTCTACTTTGGGCGCGGTGATCTGCCGCGACACGCTCAGCACCACGCCCATCTCCGCCAGCTGGATGACCAGCGCCGTGCCGCCGTAGCTGAAGAAGGGCAGCGAGATGCCCGTGGGAGGGATGACCCCGGTGACCACGCCGATGTTGAAGAACACCTGGGCGGCCAGCAGCGTGGTGATGCCCACGATGAGCAGGGTGCCGAACCGGTCCCTGGCGTGGATGGCCAGCCAGTAGCCCCGGACGATGAGCAGCACGAACAGGGCGATGATGACGCAGGCCCCGATGAGGCCCAGCTCCTCACAGGCGATGGCGAAGATGTAGTCGTTCTGCATCTCAGGCAGGAACAGGTACTTTTGGATGCTGTTGCCCAGGCCCTTGCCCAGCAGGCCGCCGGAGCCGATGGCGATCCGGGACTGCCAGGGCTGATAGCCGCCGTTCTGAAGGTCGCTGGTGGGGTCCAGCCACACCTGGATGCGCTTGGTCATGTAACCGGTCTGGGTGATGATGAACCACAGCCCGCCGCCCACCAGAGCCCCCGCGCCCGCGAACCAGCCCAGGCTGACGCCGGACACCAGCAGCACCGACCCGGCGGCCACGATGATCAGGATCATGGCCGACATATGGGGTTCCAAATACAGCAGGAACAGGACGACCACCAGGATGGCCCCGTAGGGCACCAGCTCCAAAAAGCCGATCCGGTCCAAAAACGCGCCGATCCGCCCGGTGATGGTACGCCTGCTCCACTTCTTCGGCGGGGCGCGCAGCTCGTCGTTCCGTTTGGACAGCCGGGCGGAGAAGAACATGATAACGGCGATCTTGGCGATCTCAGAGGGCTGGAAGGAGAAGCCCAGCCACAGCCACCGGCGGGCGCCGTTGCTTTCCCGCCCCAGGGGGGTGAAGATCATCAGCAGCAGCACCACGGCGCCGATCAGGATCGGCACCGACAGCAGCCGGAGCCACTGGTAGTTCACCCGCGTGATCAGGTACATGATGACCACGCCCGCCACCGCGAAGCCGGCCTGGCGGATGAAATAGTAATAGGGGTCGCCGCCGGAGTCCACGCCGGGATACTGATTGTACATGGCCACGGCGAAGGAGGCGGACAGCAGCACGATGAGGCCCACCGCCGTCAGCAGCAGCACCAGCGCCAGGAAGATCAGGTCCATGGGGCCGCGGGCAAGCTGCTGTTCGGTGGTCAGGTCCCGGCGGGCTTTTCGGCGAAAGGCCATATGCTGTCTCCTCCTCCCTTTTGAGATCCCGAACTCAGGTCAAATAGAATACCGATACATCACGCCCACGAACGTCAGCAGGCAGAACGCCACGGTGATGCCCGTGAAGGTCAGCACGATGCGCACCTCGCTCCAGCCGCCCAACTCCAGGTGGTGGTGGAGGGGGGCCATGCGGAAGATGCGCTTGCCGTGGGTGGCCTTGAAGTAGGTCACCTGGATGATGTCGCTCATGGTCTCCGCGATGTAGACGATGCCCACCGGGACCAGCACCAGGGGCGCGTCCAGGGCGAAGGCCAGGCCGCACACCGCGCCCCCCAGGAACAGGGAGCCGGTGTCCCCCATGAACACCTTGGCCGGATGGAAGTTATACATCAGGAAGCCCAAAATGCCCCCCGCCAGCGCCCCGGCGAAGATGCCCGCGGGCCCCTTGTCCCACCAGAGGGACAGGACGGTGAAGAACACCATCACCGCCAGGGTCACCGAGCCGGCCAAGCCGTCCAGCCCGTCGGTGATGTTCACCGCGTTGACGCAGCCCACGATGACGAAGGCGGCAAAGGCCAGATACACCGGCCAGGGCAGGGGGAGGTACAGGTTCACAAAGGGGATATACAGGTTGGGGGACAGCCCTCCGGTGAGCCGCAGCAGGGCCAGGAAGGCAATGGCGGCGGCCAGCTCCAGCAGCAGGCGCAGCCCTGCGGAGATGCCGTCGTTGTGGTGCCCCTTCACCTTGGCGAAGTCGTCGGCAAAGCCGATGCAGGCGAAAATCAGGGCGAAGCCCAGCACCATCAGGGCGGTCCAGTCGCCGGCGGCGAAGTCCCTCCAGCCGAAGACGACGACGGTCGCAGCGGAGGCGGCGATGAACATCAGCCCGCCCATGGTGGGGGTGCCCTCCTTGGATTTGTGCCAGTTGGGGCCGATCTCCTTGATGGACTGGCCCGCGTGGAGCGCCCGCAGGGCGGGGATCAGGAACCGTCCCAGCGCCAGCGAGATGACGAACGCGGCCGCCGCCGCAAACAATATCCTCATGTCAAACCCTCACAGTCTTCCTTTGTGGTCTCTTCTCTCTCAAACGCTTTGGTCCGGTCACGCGATGGACCCGGCGGACCGGCGGGCGTCCCCGCCGGACAGGGCGGCCGCCGCCTCCTCAAGCGGCACGTCTAGGGCCAGCGCCCCGGCCAGGGCGGCCAGGTTGTCGTACAGTCCGGCCTCTCCCGCCCAGGGGACCCGCACCCGTGTCAACTCCCCGTCGGTGAGGGCCTCGAACTCCAGCCGCCCGCCCCGGAGGCGGACATTCTTGGCCGTCAGGTCGGCCTGGGGCCGCCCGTCGGAATAGGTATACGCTATCCCCGGCAGGGCGGCGGCCAGCCGCCTCCCCTCCGGGTCGTCCAGCCCCACCACGATGACGTCCGTGTAGCGGGACAGATGCCACCGGGCGGCGGCGCAGGCGGACAGCCCCCGGGAGGCGGGCAGATCGTAGTTCTCCACCACCACCGCCCGCCACTCCCGCTGGGAGCGGGCGGCCTGATAGGGGGTCAGTTCCTCCACGGGCAGGCCGGTGAGGCGGCGGAGCAGCTCCGCGGTCCGGGTCCTGCCGCCGCCCACCACCGCCACGGGCATATCGTTATTCGGTTGGCGCCGGGATGCCTGAAGTATCATCGCTGTTCTCCACGTTGTAGTCTACCACGCTGTTGGCGAACTGTACGCCGACGATGGTGCCGGGGGACACGGCTGTCCCCGCTTCGATGGACTGGGTGATGGCCTTTACCGAGGAGTCGGTGTAGTCCGCCGCGCCCGAGGCCCGCATGAGCAGGCCCGCGTCCTCCAGCTTTGTCTTGGCCTCGGTGGGGGTCAGCCCGACGACGCTGGGGGTCTCCACCTGCTCCGGCGGGGCCTCGTCCCCCAGATAGAGCACGATGGTAGAGCCGCCGGGGACGGACACGCCGGCGGAGGGCACCTGCTTCACCACTGTCTGGCCGGCGCCCACGGTGCGGAAGCCCAACCCCTGGCCCTGGAGGCGGCCCATGGCCACCGTCAGCTCATAGCCGGTGACCTGCCGGAGGGTCACGTCGGCGCTGGACAGCTCCTCGGCGCTGTACTGCTTCTCCACGCCCATGTAGTCCAGGATGCTGGCGATCAGCTTGCCCGCCATGGGGGCGGTGATGTTGCCGCCGCTGATGTAGGTGCCGTTGGCGGTATAGTTGGAGTGGGGCGCGGAGCGCTTGGGGGTGTCATAGGCCAGCAGCACCAGCACCTTGGGGTCGTCCGCCGGGGCGTAGCCCATGAAGGAGCAGATCACGTCGTCATTGTTGGGGTCGGTGGCCCGCAGCTCGATCTTTTCGGAGGTGCCCGTCTTGCCGGCGATGCGGTAGCCCGCCTGGTAGGCGTTGTGGCCGGAGCCCTTGTTGACCACATACTCCAGGATGCCCCGCACGGTATCGGAGGTGGACTGGCTGATGGTCTGGCGGACCTCCACCGGATCGTGGTAGTAGACGGTGCTGCCCTCGTCGTCCCGGATGGACTGGACCACATAGGGCTCCATCAGATGGCCGCCGTTGATGACGGAGGCGAAGGCGGTGATCATCTGGATGGGGGTCACCTTGAAGGTCTGCCCGAAGGAGGCCACCGCCAGGGAGGACTGGCCGTAGGGGCCGGTGAAGTCCTCTTCGCTCCAGAACTGGCGGTATCCCTCCCCCGCCAGGTCGATGCCGGTATAGTCCAGCAGGCCGTAGTCGTTGAAGTAATCGTAGAAGGTCTGGGCGCCCAGCTTCAGCGCGATCTGCATCAGCGCCACGTTGCAGGAGTTGGCCACCGCCTGGGTCAGGGTCTGGTCGCCGTGGCCGTTGTGCTGGTGGCACTTGATGGGCTTGGGATAGCCCTCGATCTTCAGGGATCCGCCGCAGTAGAAGTGGTCGTCCAGGGAGATGATCCCCTGCTCCAGGGCCATGGCCACGGTCAGCGGCTTAAAGGTGGAGCCGGGCTCGTAGGTGTCGGCCAGGGCCTTGTTGCGCCACTGCTGGTTCCGGGCGTCCGCCACGGCCTGGGCATACTCGTCGCTGTCGGTCCCGTACTGCTCGGCGGTCGCCGCCAGATCGTTCAGCAGGTCCTCGTCC
>CANQKJ010000043.1 GCA_947624465.1 uncultured Oscillospiraceae bacterium | reverse complement strand
CGAACCTCTTTTTGGGTCTTGCCGTAAATGGATTTTTGGATTTGTTTGCCGGTCGCAGGGTCGAAGCCCGTGGTATAGCGGGCCTCCCATCTGCTAAAGCGTCTTTTGGGACACGGATCTGCCTTCCGATTTTGATACTTCTGATCTGCCCGGACCGCACCAGCTCATAGGCGGTGTTCCTGCCGATGCCGAGGATAGGCATGAGGTCCTCTACCCGAAGGGCGAGGGGCAGGTCGTCGAAGGAACGATACTTAGTCTCCAAAGTGATACCTCCCAGCAGAGGCAATGTATGCGCTCCTGTTTTTGATGTCAGAATTCATACGATAAAGCTTTCTCCTTGTTTTCATAGTCATATTCAGCCGGCGCGTTGCAGCGCGGGCCGCGAGTGTTCTGTGATCCCTCCGGCCAGGATCGGGGTACGCGAACTCTCACGCTGCCGGACCGGCGCAGCGCCGGAGCGGTGAGAGGTGAGACCGTTTGCCGGCGGCCTCCGAGGTTATCATCCCTGGGCCCCCGCAAACCTCAAAGCGGGGAGGGTCATATGCTGATCGACTGTTTGTCGGCATCCGTTTCCCTGGCCGGCGGCTGGCAAGACCGCTGGCTGCTCCCGATGAGCGGAAACACCTTCAAAAACGCAAAAAGAGAGTGCGAAAAGTCGTCAAAACATCAACGTCAACAAACTTTTCGCACTCTCAATGAGTGCAGGCATTCTTCACTTTTCAGCCCGATGGGCTGTGATAAGCATTCAACAACGGGCAATCTACCCTCAAAAGGGTATACTGCCCCCTACAAGCTCCTGCCAGTAAACGCCGCAATCTCTTATAGCGGCCGTTCCGGCATAACGTACAACCTTAACAACGTATGCAATGCGGGTGCCCCCCGGTCCCAGGTCCAATGGACCCGGCTCCGCGATTTCAGCGAAGTACGCACAAGCAATCAATCAACGATGAAATGGTAGCATATACCAGTCAAACTGTCAAGAGGAAAACCACAATATATGTAAAAGACTTTTCGATAAGATACTGCATTTTGTGCCTTTGTATGTGGCGGCCAGTAGTGCCTTTTCAAAAGAGGTCAATAAACTTCGTTTTTAAAAAAGGCAGTTCAGAAGCCCATCCGCATGATTCTTTCTCTTCAATGGTAAAATATCAGCATCATTTTACTGTTTGGAGGGGTCCATCATGAGGAAAACTGAAATCGCGTCACCCAAGCTCACACCGGCACTGCTGACCGCCTTTGAGCGCCATCTGCGCCTTCTGGAGCGGGCGGATAGCACCGTGGAGAAGTACCTGAACTACGTCCGGGAGTTCGCCGCCTTTTTGGACGGCAATCCGGTCTCTAAGTCCGCAGCGGTGTCGTGGAAGGAGGCGCTGCTGGCCGGAGGGGATTTGAGTACCTCCACCGTCAATCTCAAGCTGGCGGCGGTCAACGCTCTGTTCACCTTCCTGGGCCGAACAGACTGCAAGGTGAAGCTCCTCCAGGTCCAACGCCGGATGTTCCGGGATACCAGCCGGGATCTGTCACGGGAGGAGTATCTGCGGCTCATCGACGCCGCCCGGAGGCGGGGGAACGAGCGGCTGGCCCTGGTGATGGAGACCATCTGCGCCACCGGCATCCGGGTGTCCGAGACCCGGTATATCACCGTGGAGGCGGCCCGGAGCGGTCGGGCGGTCATCTCCCTGAAGGGGAAGATCAGAACGATATTACTGCCGGGGAAGCTGTGCCGGAAGCTGCTGAAATACGCCCGAAAACAAAAAATCGCCGCCGGCCAGGTATTCCTGGGCCGGGGCGGGATGGGCATGAGCAGACGGCAGATCTGGGCGGAGATGAAGTCGGTGTGCGAAGCGGCGGGGGTGGAACCCACCAAGGTGTTCCCCCACAATCTGCGGCATCTGTTCGCCCGGGAATACTACCGGCGCTACCAGGATGTGGTGAAGCTGGCGGACATTCTGGGGCACAGCAACATTTCAACCACGCGGATCTACCTGATCTCCACCGGGGTGGAGCACGTCCGGCAGATGGAGCGGCTGGGGCTGGTCAGTTAGGAAAAAGAAAACAGAATAGCTCTTGTATGAGGCAGCGCAGAAAAAGCCGCAATCCTTGAGACATAATAACACACCATTTGCACTTTTGCAAGTGCCAAAAAGGTACATCAAACCCAGAAAAACCGGTTTTTTGCGCATCAGAAACAGGGCTGTCAATATTTGTGTTTTGACAGCCCGACTTTTCGCGCCCGTTTCCCCCTCCGTGAAGCCCACGGAGGGATTTTTTATGCCGCTTTTCGTCTCATACAAGGTCTAAGACGCTCCCTTGCGGCACTGTAAGAGCTATTACGGTCTGCAAAGGAGGGCCATTATGCCGGCTACTGTGAAACAAAAGAAGCAAGCGGATATCATCGCCCTCCGGCCGGAAGGCGGATTTGTGATGGAGTGGGCCGACGCCGAGCGGTTCCTAGCGGAGTGGGAGGCGAAGGGCCGCTCTGCTGAGACGCTGAACAAATACCGCTATGCCCTGGAACTGCTGTACCAGGCGCTGCCGGAGGACAAGACCATCCGCCGGGGCACCCTGGCTGAGTGGAAGGACGAACTGCTGGAGGGCGGCTATTCCAATGCCACCGTGAATGTGTTCCTTGCTGCCTACGATAGTTTTCTTTCCTTCATGGACTGCCGGGAGTATCAGTTGGCCGAGCGCATGGCCAAAGATGGGAAGCTCCAGCCGGAATTGAGCCGGGGCGAATACCTGCGGCTGCTGACCACAGCCAAGACGTTGGAGGACGAGCGGTTATATCTGCTGGTCAAGACCATCGCCTGCACCGGCCTGCGGCTCAACGAGCTGTCTGAGATGACAGTGAAGGATGTCGAGGCCGGCAAGTTCGTGGTCACCTTCCAGGGCGCCCGCCGGATGGTGCATCTCCCGGCGTGCCTGGCGCGGGAAGTGCTGGCTTTCGCGGAGCGGCAGGGAATCAAGGACGGCCCGGTGTTCCGCAACGAGCGGGGCGGACCCCTGCACCGCAGCTATATCACGGTACTCATCTCGAAGCTGTGCCGGGCGGCGCAGATACCGGAGGAGAAGGGCAACCCGCGGGCGCTGCGGAGGCTGTATCTGACCACCTGGGATGGCATCCAGTCCAGTATGCAGGTGCTGATGGAGCAGACCATGGACCGGCAGATCGAGGAGGAGCAGTTCCTCGTGGGGTGGGAGATGTGAAACGTGTCTGCTGTTTTGTAGAGCGTTGGGAATCCGGCGGCATCGAGTCCTTCCTCTGCAATGTGCTGACACGACTGGACCTGACCCGGCTTGAGGTAGACGTCGTTACCGCCAGTCTTGGGGACAGCATCTTCACAAAACAGCTTCAAGAACATGGCGTGTGTTTTTTTGAGCTTTCGGGCAGCCAGCGAAACATCCCGGAGAATCACCGGCGGTTTCGTAAACTGGCGCGGGAACGCCATTGGGATGTGCTTCATCTGAATGCGTTTCATGGCCTGTCCCTGGCGTATCTCCACATAGCACAACAGGAGGGAATCACATCTCGCTTTGCCCACGCACATGGCGCTGGCCTGAGAAAGAGCCTGACACGCTCCTTGAAGCTTGCGATTCATTATTGGGGCCAGAAGCGATATACGGCGGACGCAACTGATTTGTGGGCTTGCTCTCAAAGCGCGGCAAAGTTTTTGTTTGACGGACAAGTGCTGAAAGAACAAGGATATCAGTTCATTCCTAATGGCATCGACGTGGAGCGGTTCTGTTTTGACCCCGTGATTCGCAAAGTTGTCCGTACGGAATTGAAAGTGGAGGATCGATTTCTGGTCGGCAATGTGGGCCGTTTGTGCTACGAAAAGAACCAAAGTTTTTTGCTGGATGTATTTGCAGAACTTCAAAAAGAGATTCCTAAGTGTTGCCTATTGCTGGTGGGCAACGGCCCGGAGAAAGAAAAACTGAGGACCAAGGCACAGAAGATTGGAATCGCTGACAAGGTGATTTTTTATGGCACGACCGACCATGTGGAGCGCCTGCTGTGGGCCATGGATGTGTTTGCGTTCCCCAGCCTGTTTGAAGGACTGGGCATCGCCGCGTTGGAGGCCCAGGCGGCGGGGCTGCCGGTGGTCTGTTCAGAATATGTACCTGAGGAAGTATATATCACACAAAGTGTTTGCAGTATCCCTTTGGCAGCGGGTCCCGCCGCATGGGTGGAGCAGTTGATTGGATCGCAAGGCGCTCGTGTAGACGGTGCCGAGGCGGTAAAAGATGCTGGTTTTGATATTTCTCACACGACCAAGCAAATAGAACGGTACTTTAAAACCGAAAGTTGGGACTGCCATGACAAGCGAACAAACACAGTTGTTTGATTTGCTGAAATCTTTTTCGGCATTTTGTGAAAGACACAACCTTTGCTATTATCTGGCGGGCGGCACTTTGCTGGGGGCGATTCGCCATCGGGGGTTTATCCCTTGGGACGATGATGTGGACGTAATGATGCCAGTGGAGGACTACGAACAATTTTTAGAACTGGGCTCGGAGCTTCCAGTGGGATTGACCATTCAGACGGAGTTCACAGATGAGAATTATCCTTTCTTTTTTGCAAAACTGTGTGATACCAGAAAACCGTTTACCACCCAAAACAGGAACGGCCCGAGAGGGATCTACATAGACATCTTTCCTATCGCCCCGTCCCGCAGGCCGACGAAATGGACAGGCTTTCTGTTTGACATAATCAGCGTCATGAATTATGTACTGCAAGTTAAGTGCGGGTGGATGGGCTACATCCCATACAAGCAAAATGCGGCCCGGCTAGGGTATTGGATCTTGGATAGGTTCACAAAACAGCGGCTGAGAAACCTGCGGAGAGACGTTATCAAGTGCCTGACTGCGAAGGACGAAGGCTTTTTCCTTTCCCCCGGCGGGGGACATAAGGGGACCGTGGAATTCTATCCAAAGAGCTGGTTTAGCGATACGGTTTTCCTGGATTTTGAGGGAGAACGGTTTTCCGCACCCACCAAATGGGATGGGTATTTGAGACAGCTGTATGGATACTATATGATTCCGCCACAGGAATCGGACCGAAATACAAAACACAAAGGATAGAGAGCCGGAGAGATACCTATATGATAGAGAAGATCAAAAAAGCGATTATTGAAGGAAACTTGTTAGAAAAAACATATAAAAAGCTGAAAGAATGCTTTTTCAGCTGCTTTAACGGAACTTATCGCAAAAAACTGTTCAAGAAAATCGATACTGCTTTGGCTAGATGGGCAATTCGCAAGCAGGCTAAACAGGAGATGGTCGTTTCTAACAAAATTCTGTTTATGACGACGAGGGGCGGGTATAACTGCAATCCAAGGGCGATTGCTGATGAGATCATACGTCAGAAGCTCCCTTGGGATCTAGTGTGGGTAGCGAGAAAGGAGAACATCAAGCGGATGGAGGAGTACCCGAGCAAACTGAAACTGGTGCTCCGCGGCTCATATGAGTTTTACCGGGAAGCGGCAAGGTCAAAGGTTTGGATCGATAACTCCACAAGCCTGTCCTATCTGAATACCTGGAAAAAAACGGGGCAGGTGCTGATTGAGACATGGCACGGTTCCCTCGGGATTAAGCGCATCGAGACTACTAGCGATAAACAGTGGCTGAAAAAGGCAAAGGAGTGCGGGGAAAGAACAGATTACTGTATTTCCAACAGCACTTTTGAGCGTGAGCTGTTCCAAAATACATTTTGGGGTACTTCTAATATTTTGGATTTTGGCCACGCCAGAAATGATATTCTGCTTACATCGGACACTGAGCGGGTTGCCGTGCTGGAGAGAAAGGTCCGAGAGTCATGCGGGATTCCGAAAAATCGCCATGTAGCTTTGTATGCGCCGACGTTCCGGGACGGCGATGACCTGTCGCCATACAAGCTTGACTATAACGCGCTCTGTGAGGCATTGACGGAAAAGTTTGGCGGGAAGTGGAGCATTTTGGTTCGGTTCCATTTTCAACTGAGAAAACTTGTGAAAAAAAAGAAAATCAAATTCCCTGAATTTGTGATCGATGTTACCAACTACCCGGATATTCAGGATCTCCTGTTGGTAACAGATGTTGGAATCACGGACTATTCCAGTTGGATCTGCGATTATGTTCTGACTAAAAAACCGGGCTTCCTGTTCGCCATGGACTATCGCCACTATTACACGGAGAGAGGCTTTTATTATCCACTGGAATCTATGCCCTTCCCGCTGGCGTGTACAAATGCTGAGATGGTCCGCAATATTTTAAACTTTGACTTGGCGGAGTATCAGAAAAAATGCGAGACGTTTATTCGGGATAAGGGCTGTATTGATGATGGCCACGCGGCGGAGCGTGTGGTGGAGAAACTGAAAGAGATCATAGGTGATGCGGGATGAGTAACATCCTTCTTTTGATGATGGGCGGCAGCGGCACCCGCTTGGGCGCAGAGATCCCCAAGCAGTACATCGACATAGACGGACGGCCCATCTTCTGGTACATCGTCCGAAAATACGCCAAAATGTCCGAGCTTGGCGCCATCTGCATCGTGTCCCATCCGAACTGGCTGGACTTTGTGAGGACCTCCATTTCGGATATCACCTTTCGTTGCCCAGTCCGGCTGGCGGCCGGAGGGAGCAGCCGCTCCGCCTCGGTGCGGAACGGCCTGAAGGCGGTGGAGGATATCGCGGCGGAGCGCGACGTGGTCCTGATCCATGATGCCACCCACCCTTATGTCGACGTGGCGGGGACCCGGGAGGTCATCCGCGCGGTGGAAGAAGTGGGAGGCGCTACCCTGGGTGCCTGCCAGTACGACACCTGCTACCGCATGGATGGAGAGCGCCAGATTGAGGAGGTCGTGCCCCGGCAGGAACTGGTGTCCGGTGCGTCTCCGGAGGCTTTCCGCTTTGGGGACATCAGCCGCATCTACTTCGGCGCCGCAGACGAGGAGTTTGATCGAATGAGTTCCGCCGGGGCCATCGCCCTGGCGCACGACATTCCGATGAAGGTTATCCCGGCCAAGGTGCTGAACCTGAAAATTACCTACCCGGAGGATCTGAGGCTGTTCCGCCTTTTGGCGCACACATACTTTTTTGAGGAATAGAGAGGCCCAGAGATATGAAGAATCCCTTGCTGGATATGGTGGAAAAGCGCAAAGCGGGCATCCACTGCGGCATCCCCTCCTTCTGTTGCGCCAATAAGCTGGTGATTGAGGCAATCCTGGACCAGGCAAAACGCTTCGACGACACGGTCCTCATTGAGGCGACATCCAACCAGGTGAATCAGAACCGCGGCTATACGGGGATGACCCCATTTGAGTTTCGGGATTTTGTCTATGAGATTGCGGACAAGATCCATTTTTCCCACGAGAAGATCATCATCGGAGGGGACCATATGGGGCCGCTGCCTTGGGCGGATCTTCCTGCGGCGGAGGCAATGGAACAGGCAGAGATCCTGGTGCGGGACTGTGTGCGGGCCGGATACCAGAAGATTCACTTGGATACCAGTATGCACCTGGGAGACGACCCCACGGACCGACCGATGGACGACGCTGTCATTGCGGAGCGGGGAGCGGTCCTCTACCGCATCTGTGAAGAGGAGTTCCAGAATGTTCTAAAGGCGGACCCATCCGCAATCCATCCGGTCTATGTGATCGGAAGCGAGGTGCCGGTCCCCGGCGGGGCACAGGGGGCAGAGGATACCGTTGAGGTCACCACGCCGGAGCGATTTGAGCAGGTCCTACTGGCCTATCATCAGAAATTTGCCCGACTGGGGTTGTCCGACGCCTGGGTACACATCATCGCCATGGTGGTCCAGCCGGGGGTGGAGTTTGGGAACAGGGAGATCTGTCATTACGACAGATTCCGCGCCCACGACCTATGTCAAAAGCTGAGAAAATATCCCAACATCGTGTTTGAGGGCCACTCCACCGACTATCAGTCTCCGGCCAAGCTGCGGGAGATGGTGGAGGACGGCATCGCCATCATCAAGGTGGGGCCCGCCCTTACCTTTGCCCTGCGGGAGGCGCTGTTCGCCTTGTCCCGCATCGAGGAGGAGTTGATTCCGAATCCGGGCGCCCGGGCCAATTTCGTTGAGCTGCTGGAGCAGCATATGCTGCGTGCCCCCAAGAGTTGGGAAAGATACTATTGCGGCAGCGACTTTGAGAAGAGCCTGGACCGAAAATACAGCTTTTCTGACCGATGCCGTTATTATTTGGCAGACGAGGAAATCAGCGAGGCTGTTGAGAAGCTGTTCCGCAACTTATCTGGCGTGGCCATTCCTTTGGGGATGCTGCACCAGTACATGCCGCTCCAATATATCAAGGTCCGGGACAGAAAACTGCCTATGGACCCCCGGGAGCTGGTGAAGGACAGCGTGGTATCTCTGGTCGAGGACTATAACTATGCGGTGAAATACAATTATGTGACAGGCGGAATCTTTGTCCGCTGAAAGGAGCCGTTATGAAGGCGGTCGTCATAGAGGACAATGAGAAGATCGCATATAAGGAGGTGCCTGCGCCGGAACCGGGGCCGGGAGAGGTCCGCGTCAAGGTGGCGGTGTGCGGCATCTGCGGCTCAGATATCCCCAGAGTGTTTGATCACGCCGCCCACAGCTACCCTGTCATTTTGGGCCATGAGTTTTCCGGGACGGTGGACAGGACAGGTATCGGAGTGGAGGGGATCGAGCCGGGTATGCGCGTGACGGCTGCCCCGCTGGTGCCCTGCCATGAGTGCCCCGACTGCAAGCGGGGCGACTACTCTTTGTGCGGCCACTACAACTTCATCGGCTCACGGCGGCAGGGGGCTATGGCGGAGTATGTGGTAGTGCCGGCGAGGAACATCGTAGTTCTTCCAAACGAAGTTTCTTTTGAACAGGCGGCCACCATCGAACCGGCGACTGTATCACTTCACGCTTTGCGGCTGGCGAAATACGGACAGGGCAGGCGAATGGCTGTACTGGGGTGCGGGATCATCGGGCTGTATGCCATCCAGTGGGCGAACCTGCTGGGGGCGGAGAGCGTGACCGCCATCGGGCGGGGCGAGACCGGCTTACAGGCGGCGGAGGCCGCCGGGGCTGACGCCGTATTCAGCACAGAGAAGATCTCAGAAGCTGAACTTCTTCAGACGTTGAACAGCCGCGGTTATGACTGCGTGTTCGAGTGCTCCGGTAGCGGGCAGACTATGGCGCTGGCTTTGCAAGCTGTGGCGAAGAAGGGCACGGTGTGCTACGTGGGGACGCCGAAAAAGGAGCTGACGTTCCCGGTGCGCCTTTGGGAGAACATCAACCGCAAGGAGTGCTGGTTGACGGGGAGCTGGATGTCCTACTCCGCGCCGTTTCCCGGTGAGGAGTGGCGCATGGCGGTGGAGTATATGGCTTCCGGCAGGCTGAAACTGGTGCCTGGGATAGTCCACGGGATTTATCCCATGGAAAGAGCAGCGGAAGTGTTTGAAACAGCAAGGGGCGGCGGGGGGCGGTACCTGTTGTGTTGCGAACCGTAAAATAGAAAGTGAGGCCTATATATGGCAATCTTGGACAACCTCGACAACAGACTTTTTGTATATGATCAGAAGTATTGGAAAAAGGTCATGAGCAAGGATTACTGCATTTATTCCGCGCCAAAGGTAATTGAAGTAGAGGATGGCGTAGTTTTGCCCATGATAAAACGTACCGATATTTCTACCAGAAATGCCGCTTTTAAAGGTGGTATATGCGATAATAGTGGGACTTTTGTAGCTGGTCTTAATCGAAAGGTAGGTAAACCAACAGCGAATCTTTCCTGCACAGTGGCATATGAAATCCCAAATGATTTGCAGCATCGTCATGAGACAGTTGTGTTTGGTGGTGTGCTGTACGGTGCGTTTTCTCATTTGATTACCGAAAGCTTAAGCAGATTATGGTGGTTTGCGGATAACCCAGAGACTCCATACAAATTTATCTTTTTAGACAGTCCGGCGTTTGGCGGATTTAAGCACTACGGAATTTTGGAGGCAATCGGCCTACCAAAAGATAGATTTGAGATTATCCGCACCCCCACAAGATTTGACAAGATCATAGTACCGGAAGAAGCCTATCATATGCTATCCGGTTACAGGCCGGGCGCTGAGAAAATTTACGCTTTTGCAAGTTCCAGAATAGAGGCGGGCCCTTATAAAAAGGTCTATTTATCCAGATCCATGCTGAAAGCGGACGAGTTGACATATAACGAACAGTATTTTGAGGATTTTTATCGCAAAAGAGGCTTTGAGATTATCTATCCAGAGCAGTTACCGTTTTCGGAGCAAATATCAATTGTTGCTGGGGCGAACGAGATTGTTGCCAGTGAGGGCGGATTGATTTATCTCTCTCAGTTCTGTAGACCGAATACCAGAGTAACCATTCTTCGACGTGCTTTTGAACCGCATTTCAGTACCTTTTTGGCCGTTCAGATGAAGATTAGAAATTGCTATTTGGTCGATGCTTATTTTAATTTTTTACCTGCAACGCTTCCCGGAGACAGCAGTGTTTATTTTATGGGACCGACAATATGCTGGCGAGACTATTTGGATAAAACAGGAATTTGCTATGAGACGGAAGAAACTTCAGTTGAACAGTACGTGAAGCCATATATCTATGATTATTTAGTTGAGTGGGGGAATAAAGCGGCCCAGTTATCTACGTATAAAGATTATCGCAACACCAGTTTGATAGATATTGTTGAGAATGTAAATTTGATGTTCTGTGGGACAAGAATTAAAAGGAAAGCGTATCCAGATCGAGATGATATTGTTAAGTTAAGAAACGAGAATATTGCGCTCAAAGGCGAAACAGCTACGCTGAAGGGTATCTTTCAGTCTGCGCTGACAGAGCAGATTAAAAACCGGCCTGAAGAATTGCAAAAGGTGGTACAGGATTCTGGAATCGATAATATCGTTCTGGTAGACGACCGCCAGGTCAATCAACTGAAAAAGAGGGTCGCACAGTTGGAAGAACAACTGCACGACAGGGAGCGGTCCTTGTCATGGCGCATCACCAAGCCGCTGCGCATACTAAAAGCCTGGATCAAGCGCCTTTTCAAAAAAGAGGAGTAGGCGATGACGGGTACTTTGTATTCCATCGCCCGCAGCTGGTCCGAACCGAACAGTGCGGTCACCCCCACGTCGGACATCCTCGCCTGGGTCACCGAACGCAACGCCACCACGGCGGTGGACATCCGCAAGACTACCCTGGACAGGTGCGCTCCCTGGTTCTACGACCCCGCCGAGGGCTGCATCCGCAACGAGAACCGCAGCTTCTTCACCATCGCCGGGCTCCAGGGCGAGGGCTTCGAGCAGCCCATCATCCTCCAGCAGGAGATCGGCTACTTAGGCATCCTCTGCAAAGAGATCGGCGGCGTCATGCACTTCCTCATGCAGGCGAAGATCGAGCCGGGGAACGTGAACTGCGTCCAAATCTCCCCCACCATCCAGGCCACCAAAAGCAACTTCACCCAGAAGCACGGAGGGAAGAAGCCGCCCTATCTGGACTACTTTCTGAACGCGGGGAAATACGAGATCGTGGCGGATCAGATCCAGTCGGAGCAGTCCTCCCGGTTTTTGAAGAAGCGCAACCGGAACATCATCCTCCGGGTGGAGGAGGACGTGCCCGTGCTGCCCACCCACCGCTGGATGACCCTGGG